>NZ_JASCYH010000017.1:0-48521 GCF_030011715.1 Gulosibacter sediminis
ACCGCGTGGGGGGCGGGTCACGATCGTGACCGGCCCCCCTGTCGTTGTTCGCGCCTTACTCGAACCAGCAGGTGTCGAGCGAGAGCGCCTCGGGCAGCGTCGGCTGGCGCTTCGACAGTTCGACGTAGCCGCCGGCATGGGGGATGAACCCAGCCGACTCCTCTTCGGCGAGCTCGCGACGAATCTTCGCGGGCACACCGGCGGCGAGCACGCGGTCGCCGATCTCGAAGCCCTCGAGCACGACGGCGCCGGCCGCGATGAGCGAGCCGGTGCCGATCACCGAGTGGCTCAGCAGCGAGGCGCGCATGCCGACGAGGGTGCCGTTGCCGACGGTCGTGCCGTGGAGCATCGCGGCGTGGCCGACCGTGACGTCGTCGCCGAGGGTGCAGGGGGCGTCGGCATCGACGTGCACCACCGTGCCGTCCTGCAGGTTCGAGCGCGCGCCGATGCGGATCGCACCCGAGTCGCCGCGCAGCACGCAACCGTAGAAGACGCTCGAGTCGGGGCCGATCTCGACGTCGCCGATGATCGTGGCGTTCGGCGCGATCCATGCCGAACGGTGGATGCGGGGGCTGACGCCATTGAAGGGGAGCAACAGTGGTCCTTGCATGTTGCCCAGTGTATTGGGAGCCGCTGACACCGGGAGGCGCTACCTTGACTCTGTGACCCGTCTAGACCTGGATTCGCTCGAACTGTTCGTGCGTGTTGTCGAGCGTGGCAGCATCAACGCGGCCGCATCGGCTGCCGACCGCTCGCAGCAGGCGGTGTCAGAACGGATGCGCAAACTCGAGCACGAACTCGGCCTCGACCTGCTCGAGCGCGGTGCCCGCGGCTCGCAGCCCACCGAGACCGGCCAGGTCGTGGCCGACTGGATCGCCGAGCTGCTCGTCGCGACCGACCGCTTTCAGGAGCGGCTCACCTCGCTCCGGGCCGATCGCACGAGCACGCTGCGGGTCGCGGCCTCGCAGACGATCGCCGGCTACCTGCTGCCGCAGTGGCTGAGCCAGCTCGAGCAGGCTGGCACCGCGACGAGCCCGCACGTGCACGCGGTGAACTCGGTCGAGGTGATTCGCGAGGTGCACGCGGGCGCGGCCGTGATCGGCTTCATCGAATCGCTCGACGAGCCGAGCGGCCTCGAGCACCACGTGGTCGGCCACGACGAGCTCGTCGTGGTCGTGGCGCCAAGCCACGACTGGGCGTCGCGCGATTTCATCACCGCGCAGGAGCTCGCTGCGATGCCGCTCGTCGTGCGCGAGTCGGGCTCGGGCACGCGCCAGGTGCTTGAGCAGCTGCTGGGGGAGCAGCATCCGCAACTCGTGGCCGCCGAGCCCCGGGCCGAGTTCTCGGCGATCCTCTCGGTGCGAGGCGCCGTCACGGCGGGCATAGCCCCGGCGGTCATGAGCGCGCTCACCGTCGCCGAAGACCTGGCGGCGGGGCGGCTCCGCCGCGTCGACGTCGCCGACCTCGAGTTGCACCGGCCACTTACCGCGATCTGGCGCGAAGAACCCGAGCTACCCGCCAGCGCGAGCGAGCTCATCCGGATCGCGGTGCAGCACGCCGCCGACTGACTCGGCCCGCCCGGTAGTCCCGGCCGATTGCCGGTAGAATGGCCGACACTATGGCCTTGTTCGGGAACCTTTCAGACCGCCTTGTCGACGCGCTGAGCAATCTGCGCTCGAAGGGCAAGCTCACTCCAGCCGACGTCGACGGCACCGTCCGCGAGATTCGTCGCG
The DNA here is from genome assembly GCF_030011715.1 of Gulosibacter sediminis. Taxonomy (NCBI): domain Bacteria; kingdom Bacillati; phylum Actinomycetota; class Actinomycetes; order Micrococcales; family Microbacteriaceae; genus Gulosibacter; species Gulosibacter sediminis. The sequence goes on from NZ_JASCYH010000017.1 coordinate 1,734, forward strand.
CCCTGCTGGAGGCCGACGTTGCGCTTCCCGTCGTCAAGGACTTCGCCGCGCACGTGCGCGAGCGCGCCCTGAGCGACGAAGTGAACCGCGCGCTCAACCCGGCGCAGCAGGTCGTGCAGATCGTCAACGACGAGCTGGTGCGCATCCTCGGTGGGGAAGAAGCCCGCCAGCTGCAGTTCGTGAAGCGCCCGCCGACGGTGATCATGCTCGTCGGTCTGCAGGGTGCTGGTAAGACGACGCTCGCGGGCAAGCTCGCGAAGTGGCTCGTCGGGCAGAAGCACTCGCCGATGCTCGTCGCGGCCGACCTGCAGCGCCCGAACGCCGTGCAGCAGCTGCAGATCGTCGGCGACCAGGCCGGCGTGCCAGTCTTCGCGCCCGAGCGCGGCAATGGCGAGGGCGACCCGGTGCGCGTCGCGCGCGAGTCGATCCGACTCGCCAACGAGAAGCTCCACGACGTCGTCGTCATCGACACCGCCGGTCGGCTCGGTGTCGACGAGACCCTCATGCAGCAGGCTCGCGACATCAAGCAGGCGACGAACCCCGATGAGGTGCTGTTCGTCATCGACTCGATGATCGGTCAGGACGCGGTCGCGACCGCGAAGGCGTTCCAAGACGGCGTCGACTTCTCGGGCGTCGTGCTCACGAAGCTCGACGGTGACGCCCGCGGTGGTGCGGCGCTCTCGGTCGCGCAGACCACGGGGCGCCCGATCATGTTCGCGTCGACCGGTGAGCGCCTCGACGACTTCGAGCTGTTCCACCCCGACCGCATGGCGAGCCGCATCCTCAACATGGGTGACGTGCTCTCGCTCATCGAGCAGGCGCAGAAGGCCTTCGATGAGGAGGAGGCCCGCGAGGCCGCCGAGAAGCTCGCGGCGAACGAGTTCACGCTCGACGACTTCCTCAAGCAGATGCAGCAGCTGCGTCGCGCTGGCAACTTCAAGAAGATGATCGGCATGATGCCGGGCGTCACGAAAGAGATGCGCCAGCAGCTCGACGACTTCGACGAGTCGAGCATGGTGCGCATCGAGGCGATCATTCAGTCGATGACGCCGCTCGAGCGCAAGACGCCGAAGGTGCTCAACGGCTCGCGCCGCTCGCGCATCGCCCGCGGTTCGGGCACGAGCGTGAGCGAGGTCAACGACCTCATGAAGCGCTTCGAGCAGTCGTCGAAGATGATGCGCCAGGTCGCGCGCGGCGGCATGCCGTCGATGCCCGGCATGCCCTCTTCGGGCGGTGGCCGCGCGGTGGCAGCCAAGCAGGCGAAGAAGAACGCCAAGAAGGGCAAGAAGTTCTCGGGCAACCCGGCGAAGCGGGGCGTCGAGGCACCGGCGCAGAGCGCGCCGAGCGGATCGTCGTTCGGTGGCGGCGCCTTCGGTGGCGGGTCCGGCGGCGGTCAGCCGAGCCCCGAAGAGCTCGAGAAGCTGCAGAAGTACCTGCGCAAGTAGGCGCGCGCCCGCGACGGCGCAGACTTACGCGTCGTCGCGGGTGGTGAAGGCCTCGTAGAGGTCGGGGCGCACGCGCTGGGTGCGCCCGAGTTGCTGCTCGTGGCGCCACTTCGCGACGTTGCCGTGGTGACCGCTGAGCAGCACGTCGGGCACGTCGAGGCCGCGCCACTGCGCGGGCTTCGTGTAGCTCGGGTATTCGAGCAGGCCGTCGGAGTGCGACTCCTCGACGAGCGATGCCGGGTTACCGACGACGCCCGGAATCAGCCGGCCGAAGGCCTCGATCATCGCCATGACGGCGACCTCGCCGCCGTTGAGCACGTAGTCGCCGATCGACACGAGCGAGACGCGGGCGTGCTCGGCGGCCCAGTCGAACACGCGCTGGTCGATGCCCTCGTAGCGGCCGCAGCCGAACACGATGTGTTCCTCGCCCGCGAAGTCATGCGCGCGCGCTTGCGTGAACACGTCGCCGGCGGGGGAGGGGAAGACGATGAGCGGGCCGTTCTCGGCGGGCGAGGCCGCGAGAATGCCGTCGAGCGTTTCGCCCCAGGGCTCGGGCTTCATGACCATGCCGGCGCCGCCGCCGTACGGAGTGTCGTCGACGGTGCGGTGACGGTCATGCGCCGCGTCGCGCAGGTCGTGGATGTGCAGGTCGATGATGCCCTGCGCGCGCGCCTTTCCGAGCAGCGAGAGATCGAGGATGTCGAAGAACTGCGGGAAGATCGTGACGATGTCGATGCGCATCGCGGGCTACTCGCTCGCGTCGTCGAACAGGCCGCCGGGTGGGGTCAGTGTGACAACGCCTGCCTCAAGATCGACCGCGGGCACGATGTCCTTCACGAAGGGCACCATGACGTCGCCCTTCGGCGTCTTCACGACCAAGAGATCCTGGGCGGGGAAGTGGTCGACGCGCTCGACCGTGCCCACCGAGGTGCCGTCGATCTGCACGTCGAGCTCGACGAGCTGGTGGTCGTACCAGGTGTCGGGCGCGAGCTCCTCGGCCTCGTCCTGGTCGACCCAAAGGATCGCCTTGATCAGGGTCTCGGCGGTGGTGCGGTCAGTGACATCTTCGAAGAACGCGACGGGCGACTCGTTGAACCAGCGCAACTCGCGCAGGGTCACGTTCTTGCCGCGCCACGGCGACGTCGTCGGCACCTGAAGCGAGAAGGATGCGCCGGGTACGAAGCGTCGCTCGGGTTCGTCGGTGTAGAGCTCGACTTTGAGGGCTCCCTTGAGCCCGTGTGCCTTGACGAGGCGTCCGACGCGCAACTGGGTAATCCCGCTGCGGCTGCGTGCGGACAACTTAGTTATCAGCCACGTCAACGCGGACGCGGCGGCCGTCGGCAAGTGCGGTGATGAGGGTGCGCAGCGCCGTCGCTGTGCGTCCCTGTCGACCAATGACGCGGCCGAGGTCCTCGGAGTGCACGTGCACCTCGAGGACCTCGCCGCGGGCGGAGTCGATTGCGTCCACGCGGACGTCGTCCGGGCGGTCAACGATGCCACGGACGAGGTGTTCAAGCGCGGAAGCAAGCATGGGGACTCCTTCTTGGGATTATTCGGCGGTTGCCTCGGCCTCGGCGGCCGGCTCGGCAACCTCAGCGTCAGCCTCTGCCTCAGCCTGCGAAGCCTTCGGCTCCGACTTCGGCTTGAGGACGGGCTTCTTGTTCTCGTCGGCCTGGAAAGCTTCCTTGGCCTCGGGCGACTTGACCTGCGACTCGGTCGGGCCTTCGCCCTTGAACTTACCCCAGTCACCGGTCAGCTTGAGCAGTGCGAGGACGGCCTCGGTGGGCTGTGCGCCGACCGAAAGCCAGTACTGCGCGCGCTCCGACTCGATCTCGATGACCGAAGGGTTCTCGGTGGGGTGGTACTTACCGATCTCCTCGATCACTCGACCATCGCGCTTCGAGCGCTCGTCGGCGACCACGACGCGGTAGAACGGTGCCCGGATCTTGCCCAGGCGCTTCAGACGAATCTTGACAGACACGTGTCTCCTGCTTGTTGAAACTAGTTAACGATCAAAGACTGAGCGGTGATGTGCGTGGGGCGCACTCGCCGACGTCCGGATTCGCTGCACGCTGCGGATAGAGGGTCGCTGGCACAGACTCAGCTAACTATTCTTGCAGATTTCTCGGCCCCGCGGGAGTCCCGCTCGGAATCAGTTCAATCAAATAATCGACTCCGTGCCCCGCGTACGATGTCATCCATGGACTTCACCCTGTCCGAACGCGCCACCCTCGGGGTCGAGTGGGAACTCGCGCTAGTTGACCGTGCGTCCGGCGACCTCGCCGGTCGCGCCGGTGAGGTGATCGCCGCGGTGAACGAGCGCCGCTGCGTCGGCGAGTTCCTTACCAATACGGTTGAGCTCGTCACCGATGTGCACCGCAACGTGCCCGGGGCAATCGCCGATCTGCGCACGCTGCGCGACAAGCTTGCCGCAGCCTGCGACCCGCTCGGCGTCGCCGCCATCGGCGCCGGCACGCATCCGTTCTCGGACTGGCACGTGCAGACGCTTGTGCCTGAGGACCGCTACTTGCGCGTCGTCGAGCGCTCCCGCGACTGGGGGCGTCAGCTCTCGATTTGGGGGCTGCACGTGCACGTCGGCCTGCCTTCGCCGCATGTGGTGGTGCCGGTGATGAACGCGGTGCTCGCGAACTTCCCCTGGTTGCTTGCCCTGTCGAGCTCGAGCCCGTTCTGGGGCGGCGTCGACACGCAGTTCGCCTCGCACCGCTCCATGCTCTTCCAGCAACTACCCACGGGTGGTATTCCGCCGCAGTTGCGCGACTGGGTCGACATCGGCGCCACGGTCGACGCGATGGTGCGCTCGGGCACGATTCTCGACGTGAAAGAACTGCGGTGGGATGTGCGCCCCGCGCCCCGCTTCGGCACGATTGAGGTGCGCATCGCCGACTCCGCGCCATCGCTGTTTGACATCGGCGCCGGCGCCGCGCTGACGCAGTGCATCGTCGAGGAGGCGCTGCGCGCCCTCGACCGCGGCGAGGAACCAATGCACCTGCCCGACTGGGTCGTGCAGGAGAACAAGTTCCGCGCTGCGCGGTGGGGCTTCGACACGAACTTCATCGTCTCGGCTGACGGCCGCGAGGAGGCCGCCCGCGGCAGCTTCGCCCGCCGCATCGACGAGCTGCTCGAGATCGCCCGCGACCTCGGCTGCGAGGGCGAGCTCGTCTCGGGCCTCGTTATCGTCGACTCCACCCCGGCCGACCGCCAGCGCGCCACCATGCGCTCGGGCTCGGCCGTTGGCGTGGTCGATACGCTGCGCGCGGAATTCCTGCGGTGATCCGGCGTTTGCGGAGCAAGTTTCCGTAATTTATTGGCTATGCCCAAGCGGATCCACCGACTACTCAGCACGCTCCTCGCCCCCGCGCCATTCCTGGCCGGTACCTGGACCGTCATCGCGTGGATCGTTTTCCAGCGCTCGGTGAGCGGCTTCCTCGGCCTCTTCATTCTGATTCCTGTCTCGTTCGCCCAGATGGCGATCCTCGGCATCGTGCTCTGGCTGCGCCCGAGTTTCCGCATCTCGAAGAAGGCGACGACCGCCGACGCGGGCTGGTACCTCGGCTCGCTCGTGTTCTGGCTCGCGGCCGTGGCCATCCCCGGCACCTGGGGCGCGGTCGCGCAGGTTGCCGCGGCCGTCTTTGCTGGCGTAGCAATCGCCCAGCTCTGGCGCCGCAATCGCAAGGAAGCCGAGGAGCAGCTGCGGCAGCGTGCCGAGCGTGCCGCCGGCGCATCCTCGAATTCCGACTTCGGCCGGGCTCGCGGGCCGCAGGCGGGCCGGGTGATCATCGTCGACACGAACGAGACCTGGCAGGAACAAGAGGGCGGCACGGTACGCCGCGAGTCCGAGGCGATCGAGGCCGAAATCATCGAGGAGCCGAGCGGGCGTGACGATGACGAGCCCGATGAGTGGACCGCGCGGCCGCACACCAGCTAACTTCCGCGCAACTCGAGGCTTGTCGGCGGGGCTGATTGCCCGCTAAGCTTGTCGTTTGTGCCGCGGCGTGAATCTGCCACAGGGGACACTCTGCCCGCGGAATTAAGAAAACTTACTTCTATTGCGTTCGACCTGTGGCGGCGCAGAGAGTGATTGATCATCATGACCAACCTCATCGACCAGATCGACGCACAGTCGCTGAAGGACGTCCCCGATTTCCGCCCCGGCGACACCGTCAAGGTTCACGTCAACATCGTTGAAGGTAACCGCAGCCGTATCCAGGTGTTCCAGGGCGTCGTTATCGGCCGCCAGGGCGCTGGGGTCAAGGAGACCTTCACGGTCCGCAAGGTGAGCTTCCAGGTCGGCGTCGAGCGCCTCTTCCCGGTGCACTCGCCGATCATCGACCGCATCGAGCTCGTCAGCCGCGGTGTCGTTCGCCGCGCGAAGCTCTACTACCTGCGCGACCGTCGCGGCAAGGCCGCGAAGATCCGCGAGCGTCGCGAAAGCTAACTCGTTTATCACGATTTGATTGACCCCGGTGCGTTCACGCACCGGGGTCAATCTCGTTCGTGCTTAGATCAACAGACCACAACCGACGAGGAGCCCATGGGTGCGTGACGACGCCGAGTATCAGTTGCCGAAGTTGAGTGGCAACGCCGGCGCCGATGGCCAGGACGATGCTCTCGTCTACGAGGTATTTCGGCATGCCCACGCCCCGCGGCACCGGCTCAGAAACGACATCGCGGTCGACGACCGGGGCAACGTCGTGGCCCGCGGCGCGACGCTCGGGATGTTCATCCGCGACGTCGTCGTCATCGTTGCGATCGCGCTCGTGGTCTCGATCGTCGTCAAGACGTTCTTCCTCAAGCCGTTCTATATTCCGTCGGCCTCGATGCACGAGACGCTGATCGAGCAGGATCGCGTGCTCGTGAACCAGCTCGTGCCCGACCTCGTGCCGCTCAACCGCGGCGACGTCATCGTGTTCGAAGACCCGGGTGGGTGGCTGCCGCAGCAGCCAGCCGTCGACAAAGCGCCGCTGCAGGCGTTCACCGACGGCACGCTCGAACTCATTGGCCTCAAAGCCGAAGAGACGAACAGCCACCTCATCAAGCGAGTTATCGGCCTGCCGGGCGACCACGTCGAGTGCTGCAACGCCTATGGGCAGATCATGATCAACGACGTGCCGATCAGCGAGCCGTACGTCGAACTCGGCGACAACACCGCAGCATCCGGCACCGAGTTCGATGTGACCGTGCCCGCCGACGCGGTGTGGGTCATGGGCGATAACCGCTACAACTCGGCCGACTCGCGGGCGCATCAGGACACTCCGACCGGCGGCTTCGTGCCGTACGAGAACATCGTCGGCCGCGCGTTCATGATCAACTGGCCCTTCGACCGGCTCCGCTTCCTCAGTAACTACTCCGAGGTGTTCGCGAGCATCCCGACTCGGCAGCCGTGACCGCCGTCTCGCCGACGCTCGAGGTTGAGCGGGTGCTGTTTGCTGACACCGAATTCGTGATCGGCATCGACGAGGTTGGCCGCGGTGCGATCGCCGGGCCGGTCGCCGTTGGGGCGTGCGCGATCCGCGACGTCGAGGCGCAGCAGGGGTTCCCTGAGGGGCTGCGCGACTCGAAGCTGCTCACAGCGAAGGCGCGCGAACGCCTTGCGGCCGCGTCGGCGGAGTGGGCGTTCGCCACCGCCGTCGGCTGGGCCTCCGCCGCCGAAATCGACGAGTTCGGCATTACGCGGTGCCTCGCCGCCGCCGCGGTGCGTGCGCTCGGCGAACTCTGGCAGGTCGGCGTGCCGGTCGACTTCGCGAGCGTGCTCCTCGACGGCAGCCACGACTGGCTTTCGCCCGCGCTCACGCAGCCGCTGCGCGTCAGGGTGCAGCCGAAGGCCGACCGTGATTGCGCGAGCGTCGCGGCCGCGAGCGTCGTTGCGAAAGTGGCGCGGGACGCGCGGATGCGCGAGTTCGCGGCCGGCGACGAGGGCCTCGCCGCGTTCGGCTGGGAGAAGAACAAGGGGTACGGCTCGCAGGGGCACCGCGACGCGATTCGGGCGCTCGGGCCGAGCTCTGAGCATCGGCGAAGCTGGCTCGGGAAGATCCTTGACGCGTAAGTCAACCGTCGGGCCTAGACTGGTGCGTTATGAACGAGGACGCCTTTGACGACTACGAGCGCAGCGTAGAGCTGGCACTGTTCCGCGAGTACCGTGACGTCGCGAAGCAGTTCAAATACGTCGTCGAGACGGAGCGCCGCTTCTATCTCGCGAACGAGGTCACCCTCGACCGCAAGGATGCGTCGAACGACTTCTACTTCGAGTTGTCGATGCGCGACGTGTGGGTCTGGGACATCTATCGCTCCGACCGCTTTGTCAAGGAGGTGCGCGTGCTCACGTTCAAGGACGTGAACATCGAGGAACTCAACGTGCACGACTTCGAACTGCCGAAGGAACTCTCGATCGACGAGTAGCCCGCCTGCATCCGCGGCGAGTCGACGGTGCGAGGGTTTTCCCTTCTTAGACGTACGCGACGCGTCGGGGGAACCACACCTAGCGTGCGGCGGCGGCCTGTCGCTTGAGGTTTTCCATGATCTCGAGCTGGTACGGCGCGATGACCTCGCCCGAGACGCGGCAGTCGAGCACCCAGGTGCCGTTCTCGCCAGAGGCGACCCACTCGGCCCACGCGTCGAGATCATCGAGCGTCCGCACTTCGGTGCCGTGGGCGCCGACGGCCTGCGCGAGGCCGGCGAAGCTCACCTGGTCGATGCGCATCGGGCGCTCGTCAAGGCCCTGCATGCCGTACTGCGTGATCTCGGCCGTGTACGCCGCGTCGTTGTAGACGATGACCGTGGCGCGTTCGGCGGTGCGCACGAGCGAATCGAGGTCGGCGAGCGCCATCAGACCGCCGCCGTCGCCGGTGGCGAGTACGAGCATCCGGCCATCAGCGTTCGCCGCGATGGCGGCACCGGGTGCGCTCGAGAAACCGAGGCCGATCGATTGGAAAGCCGTGCCGACGAGCACGATCGAGTCGGGGCCCGGAACACTGAGGTACGTATTCGCCCAGCCGATGAAGTGGCCGCCGTCGGTCGCGATGAGTCGCTTGGCGGGCAGCTGCTCGTCGATTGCGGCGGTGACGGCACGGGGGTCGAGTTGGCCGTCCGCGGCGATCGGCGAGGGATCCTCAGCGTCCGTGCTCGTGCGGCCGAACGGGCGGTCGAACTGGGCCGCCGCGACGGCGTCGCGGTCGAGCGACGGCCAGGTCGCGTGCTCGGGAGCGGGCGTGTGCGCGAGAAGTACAGCAGCCGCGTCCGCCGCATCCGTGCGAATGAAGGTTTCGATGGCCGGGTGGGTGGCGGTGTCGGCGAGGTCGAGCTGCACGAGGCGGGCCTGCGCAAACATGCGGTCGAAGCCCATCGTGAACTGGTTGAGGCCTGCCCCGAACGCGACGATGAGGTCGGCCGCAGCGAGGTAGTCGGCGGTGGGCTCCGACGAGAAGCCACCGCAGATGCCGGCGTCGAGCGCGCGCCCCGTGAACAGGCCACGTGCGGCCGCCGTGGTGACGGTGATGGCGCCGAGACGGTCGGCGAGTTCGGCGAGGTCGCCGCGCGCGCCGAGCGCGCCCCGGCCGGCAAGGATGACCGGGGTACGGGCCGCGGCGAGGTCGCGCGCGAGCGCCTTCAGCGCCGCGGCGTCGGCCTGCGGGCGCTCGGAGGCAAGCACTTGGTCGAAGTCGATCGGCGCGACGTCGCCCTCGTCGCTCGTCACGACGGGGAGGTCATAAGGCAGCGAGAGTACGACCGGGCGGCGCTCGATGAGCGCGAACCGCACCGCGTCATTCACCGCGGCGGCGACGTAGTCGGCGCGCACCGTGACATTCTTCACGCCGACGGCGTGGGTGATGGCGTCCTGGTCAAGGTCCCAGGGCCGCAACCCAGTCGTCGGCGCGTCGCCGACGAGCACGAGCATCGGGATGCGCGCCATCGACGCCTCGGTGAGGGCAGTGATCGTGTTCGTGAACCCGGCACCGTACGTCGCGGTAGCGATCGCGAGCTTGCGGGTAGCGCGGTAGTACGCATCCGCTGAGGCGACAGTCGCGACTTCGTGGCGCACTGCGGTGTAGCGAATCGGGGTGAGGCGCAGCATCGCGTCGACGACGAAGGCGTTGCCGTTGCCGAGCAGGCCGAACATCTCGTCGGCGTAGGGGGCGAGGGCGGTGGCGAGTCGCTCGGCGACGGTGGTCATAGTCACTCCTTGGCACGTGTGGGTGCGGGACGTCGGTGTCTCCGGGTACCTGCAGACGGTACTCGACATGTGCTTTATGCAACATCTGCGGCGAAAAGGCGTTACAAATTGTGCAGATGCTAGCGGGTGACGTGGCACTTCTGGGCGCTGCCAGTGCGCGAATGGTAAGTCGCTTGGTTCGTGACTGCGGCATGGGAATCGTGGTGCTCGCGTCGCGCATCTGACTCGTTGCCAACCACGCGAAGATCATGAGGGTGCTGCTCATCGTGCGCTCGACCCAGAACATCGGCGCCGCACTCTCGGCCTCCTCACAGCCCTTGCGCGCGTGTCGCGGCGCCTCCCGCGGCGCCTGTGGATGCGCGACTTTCCACCGTTGGCGCCCACGACCGGGCGTGCGCCAGCGCACTTCTCCAAGATGACTGCATTCACCGCAGTTTGGGGAGGCGCACATGGCACGGCACATCACGCTCGGTTGCGAGGGCGAGGACCTCGCCGCGAAGTACCTCGCCGACGCGGGCTTCGAGATCATCGACCGCAATTGGCGCTGCAGCGCGGGTGAGGTCGACATCGTCGCCCGCGGCGAGGGGTACCTCGTTTTTATCGAGGTCAAGACGCGCAGCTCGATCGGTAGCGGGCACCCGCTCGACGCCATCACCCCAACGAAGATCGCGCGCATGACGCGGGTCGCGTATCGCTGGCTCGACGAGCACCCTGGCCCATTTGTACCGATTCGCCTCGACGTCGTGTCGATCGTCATGCCGCGCTTCGCGAGCTCGAGCCTGCTGCACATCGAAGGGGTGGGCGAGTAGATGGCGCGCAACGCCCGCGCCTGGGGCATCGCACTCGCGGGGCTCCGCGGCGACGCGGTGCAGGTCGATGTGCAGGTCGCGGCCGGCGTGCCGAAGCTGCTCATCATCGGCCTGCCCGACGCGACCATCGGCGAGGCCGAGCACCGCATCCGTGCCGCCCTGCAGTCGTCGAAGCAGTCGCTGCCGCCGAAGCGCATCACCGTGAGCCTCGCGCCCGCCGAACTGCGCAAGCATGGCGCTGGCTTCGATCTGCCGATCGTCTGCGCGGTGCTCGCTGGCCTCGGCGTCATCGATGCCGAGGCGCCCGCCCGTAATGCCCACATCGGTGAGCTCGCGCTCACCGGGGCAATCCGACCCGTCGCGGGCATTCTGCCGGCGGTGCACGCGGCGAAGCAACACGGCTTTGAGGCGATTCTCGTGCCCGCGTCGGCGCGCGCCGAGGCTGAGCTCGTCGATGGCATCCGTGTCGTACCGGTCGCCTCGCTCGCCGAACTCGCCGAGTACTACGGGGCCGACTCGGAGGCGCTCGCGGCGCCCACCAGCGCCGAGCGCGAGTTTCTGCGGCCGGGGGCCGCCGAGGGGGTGGGCGGTGTCGGAGACCTCGCCGACGTCGTCGGTAACGACAGCGCGGTGCGGGCGGTCATAATCGCGGCGGCAGGCGGGCACCACCTCGCCATGATCGGGCCGCCGGGCTCAGGGAAAACGATGCTCGCGGAGCGGCTTCCAGGCATCCTGCCCGACCTCGACGATGATGCCGCGATCGAGGTGGCCGCGCTGCGCTCGTTGCGTGGCCTGCCGCTCGGCGAGCGGCTCGACCGTCGCCCGCCGCTGCAGGCGCCGCACCACACCGCCTCGGCCGTCGCGCTCATTGGAGGCGGCTCCGGCGTCATCCAGCCCGGCGCGCTCTCGCTGGCGGCGCACGGGGTGCTGTTTCTCGACGAGGCCCCCGAGTTTCCCCGCCGGGTGCTCGACTCGCTGCGACAGCCGCTCGAGTCGGGGTCGATCACGATTCACCGCGTGCGCAGCACTGTGACCTACCCGGCGAACCCGCAACTCGTGCTCGCGGCGAACCCGTGCCCCTGCGGCAACGCGGGAGTGCGCGGGCTCGAGTGCCACTGCACCCCGACGATGCAGCGCAACTACTTGCAGCGGCTCAGCGGCCCGCTGCTCGACCGCATCGACCTGCAATTGCGCGTCGAACGCGTCTCGACCGCGACGGCGCGACTGGCTGCCGCTGGCGAGCGCGGCAGCGTCACTACCGAATCGGCGGCGACCGATGTTCGCGCCGCCCGCGATAGGGCTCGGCATCGTCTCGCCGCGTTCGGCGTGCGCGCGAACGCGCAACTCGACGGCGCGCTGCTGCGGCAGGCGAGCCTGCGCTGCGAGCCGGGCGCCTCCGAGCCGCTCGACCAGGCGCTGAGCCGCGGTCAGATCACGATGCGCGGTTATGCCCGCGCGCAGCGCGTCGCGTGGACCCTCGCCGACCTTGCGGGCATGGCCCGCCCCGACCGCGGCCATATCGCCGAGGCCCTCTTCTACCGCACCCGCGTCGCGTCGTCGGTCGACGCCTAATCGCACGTCAAGGAGCCCCTATGTCCAATGCCTATCGCCGACTTGCACCGCTCGTGCGCGAACTCCGCTCCGCGCAGAACGATGACCTCGCCGACATCACGGCACGCATCTGCTGGAGCTGCATCGTCGAGCCGGGTGACGGCGACGCCGGCGTGCTGCGCGACACCCTCGGGGTCGAGTGCATCTTCGACCTCATCGCGGGGTGGAGCGAGATGGTGTTGCAGCGGATGCACGCGGCCGACCCGCTCGAGGCCCGCTCGCGCAACTGGTCGGGCGCCATCGCCCGCTGGCGACCCCGGCTTACCTACGAGCACGTCGTGCCGCTCGTGCGCGCGGCGACCAAGGTCGGCGCCCGGTTCTTGGTGCCGAGCGACCCGAGTTGGCCAACGCAGGTCGACGATCTGGGCGTGCACACGGCCGTTGGGCTCTGGACGCGCGGCCGGCTCGACGCCCTGCACCGGGATGCGCGCAACCTCGCCGTCGTCGGCTCGCGGGCGAGCACCGAGTACGGCAACAACGTCACCGGTGAACTTGTCGTCGCGGCCGCCGGCGCCGGGCTGTCGATCGTCTCGGGCGGTGCCTACGGCATCGACGCCCAGGCGCATCGCGTCGCGCTCGCGAGCGAGGCCGACACCGTCGCCGTGCTCGCGGGCGGGGTCGACCGCTTGTATCCGGCGGGCAACAGCGAACTATTTCAACGGTTGCTCGCCCAGGGCGGGCTCGTCGTCTCGGAGGCACCCTGCGGCCAGGCGCCGACCAAGTGGCGATTTTTGCAGCGTAACCGACTCATCGCGGCGCTCGCACCGGCGACCATCGTCGTCGAGGCCGGGGCGCGCTCCGGTGCACTGAACACCGCGAACCACGCGAGCGCGCTCGGCCGCGAGCTTGGCGCGGTGCCCGGCGCCATCACCTCGGCGACGTCGGTCGGCTGCCACCGCCTGATCCGCGAGGGCGCCGCCACCATGATCTGCTCGGGCGACGATGCGGTCGAGCTATGGCGCCTCGGCTGCTCCGATGGTCGGCTGTTTCCCGGCGGCGAGAACCAAGTCGGTCCGTCGGATGCCCAGGTGCCGCTTCTCGAGGTAGTCGAACTCTCACCGCGGCTCAGCGACGAGGCGGTACGAGTGCTCGACGCGCTTCGGCCCCGACGCGGCAACGGCGAAGCCGAGCTCGCGGCGCTCGCTGGCCTTAGCCTCACCGACACCCGGGCCGGTCTCGCGGAACTCGAGCTGCTCGGTCGCGCCGACCTCAGTGACACCGGCTGGCGGCGCGTGTCCTAGCCCCGGGCTGCCATGCCGCCACAACTACGATGGCGGCATGGCAGAACTCCGGGAGGCGATCGAGGACTACGTCCTCGCACTTGACCGCGAGTTTGGCCGGTCGCCAAACACCTGCCGGGCCGCGCACGGCGACCTCACTCGCTTCGCTGACTCCGTCGAGGCCGCGGGGCCGGTTGACACGAGCGAACTCACGCTCGAGGACTTTCGCGACTGGCTCTGGCGCGAGAATGAGCAGGGGCACGCCGCCGCGACGATTGCGCGCCGCGCATCCGTCGCTCGTCGGTTCACCGCTTGGTGTCACTCGACTGGCCGCGGCGACGACGTGGCCCGCCGGCTGAAGTCGCCGAAGGTGGGCCGCTCGCTGCCGCGTCTCGTCAGCGAAGGACAGATGGACGACATCTTCGCGTCGCTGCGTGACCGGGCCGACTCAGACGAGCCGAGCGCGCTTCGCGACCTCGCGATCGTCGAACTGCTCTACGCGACAGGGATGCGTGTCTCTGAACTCTGCGCCCTCAATCTCGACTCGCTCACCCCGTCGGCGAGCCTCGTGCGGGTCATCGGCAAGGGCAACGTCGAACGAGTCATTCCCTACGGACAACCCGCGGCCCGGGCCATCGACGCCTGGCTCGACCGAGGACGCGCTGCGCTCGCGGTCGAGTCATCGGGTGATGCGCTCTTTCTCGGTGCCCGCGGGGGCCGCCTCAACTCGCGCAGCGTGTACGAGCTGAGCCGCCAACTCTTACAGCTCGCCCCGGGCCAGGGGCCGTCGGGGCCCCACACGTTCCGGCATACGGCGGCGACCCATCTGCTCGACGGCGGCGCTGACTTGCGCGGGGTGCAGGAGTACCTCGGCCACGCCGATCTCGGCACGACGCAGATCTACACGCACGTCTCAGCCGAGCGACTCCGCGAGACCTATAAGCGGGCGCACCCTCGCGCCTAAGCGCAGGGGATGCACCCGCCTGGGTCAGTCGAACGCTGCTACCAGCTCGTCGCCTCGCGCCGCTGCCGGTCGCGGGCGATGAACCAACCACCGAGCCCGATCAGCGCGAGCCCGGCACCGGCCACACCGAACCAGATTCCCGGCTTCGTGCCGGTCTCGGCGAGCCGCGGTGTGTCGTCTTCGGGTGCGGGCGCTGGCGTTGTCGCGTCATCGTGAACCTCGGTCGGTGACGGCATGGGCGAGCCTGTCGGTGCGTCGCTTGGCGTCGGCATCGGCGTCGGGGTGGCTGTCGGTGTTGGTGTTGCCGTAGGCGTCGCCGTGGGAGTTTCAGTCGGCGGCGTTGCTGGCGTCTCGACCGGCGCGGGTGGCGCCGGGGGAGCCACCGGCGTCTTCGTGGGTGTTGGAGCTGGAGTCAGAGTGGGGGTTGGGGTCGCCGTGGGCGGCTGTGTGCCCGGCGCTGTGGGGGTCGGCGCAGGCGTGGGCGTGGCGGTGGGGGTTGGGGTTGGGGCTTCCGTGCTCGGTTTGCCAACGAGCGAGGGCTTCGTCGTCGAACCGCCGGGGGCGGGCGAGGTCGTCTCGGGCACCCCGGTCTTGTTCGTAATCACGCCAATGCCGAGGCGGTCGCTCGCTTGCGGCCACGCGGCCTGGCTCGCCTGAATCAGCAACTGCCGGCCTTCGGTGACGAGCACACGCAACTCGGAGGTCGCGTAGCCCGCGGCGGGCGCGGTGCTCACGTCGGCGATTACCTCGGGTTTGCGGGTGTCGTGCTTGACGAGAAGGTCGTGCGATCGCCCGCCATCGAGTGCGACGACCGAGGCGCCGTCGACACTTGCGGCTTCGAGCGACAGCGTCACGTGCACGCCCGTGCCCACTTTCGGCACTTGCACGTGAACACCGTCATCGAGGCGCACGACCGTAACCTGCACCGCTGTGGGGCGCTCGATGACCTGCACCTTCGCGAGCTCGGCGCGAAGTTGCTCGAGCTGTTCGGCGACCGCGGCAGCGGTGGCCTGTGGCATCTTCGCGTAGTAGTGCTGGTCGCCGGGATAGTGCCTGTCGTCGGCGACCGACCACACGAGCATCGCCACTGCGGTTGTCACGGTCGGGTCGCTCGAGGTGCCGGAGTTGCTGACCGCCCAGTGCAGTTGGGCACGCTCGGTGGCCGAGAGTGACGAAACCGCAGCTGGCACAGGCTCGTCGCGTCCGAGCGGGCGCGTGGGCTTGCCGACTGGACGGGGCTTGCTGAGTTCGATGCAGTAGGCATTTTCGTCGTCGTAGCGCATCGCGCCGATGAAGGTGCCGTTCGAATTGGAATACCCGGCGCCAAGTTCGGCGGCGGAGGCGGCACGCATGCCAAGGGGAATCAGCAGTGCGACGATCGCCGCGATCAGCACGAGCGCGAGCCCCAAGCGGAGGCGGGGCGACGGGAATTCGGGCGGGGGCACGCGGCGCGCGAGGCTGCCGGGCGGCGGGGACGGAGGAGTGGGCATGAGCGGCCTTTCGTGTCAGGTGAAGATCGGCTGGAGTTACGGCGAGATGGGCAGGAGGATCGCGCGCGGCACCTCGCCGAGCAGCGCGAGCGGGTCGAGGTAGTCGTCGCCAAGCCGGGCGCCAAGATGCAGCCCGCCCGACGGTTCGTGCGCGGGGGAGTCGGCGACGTGGCCGATGAGTTGCCCCCGCGTGACCGCGTCGCCCTCGGCGACGGCCGCATCGACCGGCTCGAACGTTGAGCGAATCCCGTTCGCGTGCTGAATCGAGAGCAGCGGGCGGTCAACGACCCAGCCGACGAAGTGCACCGTGCCGTCATCGGGCGCGTAGACGGCGGTGCCCGCGGGCACCGCGAGGTCGATGCCGCGGTGGCCCGCGCTGTACCGGTGCTCGAGGTCGAACAGCCGACTGATCTCGGGCCGAGGCTGCACCGGCCACGACCAGATCGCGTCGCCCGGCGCATCCGACTCGACCGGCGCATCCGTCTCGGCGGAACGCGCCGGCGAAACGAGCGACGAGACCGCGCTGGCGCTTGCCGGGGCTGCCGACAGCGCAGAGAATAGCAGGCAGGTCAGCGCAAGAGCGGCCAGGATACGCGGCCCGCGGCGTCGTGAAATCATGGCCCCAGGGTCGCCGGGTTGCGCGCGCGCCGCCCGGCGAAGGGCACGACCGGTGGACAGCCGCTCATCCACAGCCGGCGCGGTAGGCGCCTCGGGGTGCCGCGCAAGGGCAAAACGCGCTAGAGTTATCGATTGCAGTCCGTCACCGGGCTGACTTCGCGTGTCCACTATGCGATCAACTTCGACGGTCTCACCTGATCGGTGAGCGGAGTTGTGACCGGACACCAGGATTGCCGCAACGCGGCAGTAGTAACCAAAACCGCACGCCTCCGGTGTGCCCTACCCAAGGAGATACGACCATGGCAGTCGTCTCGATGCGTCAGCTGCTTGACGCAGGTGTCCACTTCGGTCACCAGACCCGCCGCTGGAACCCGAAGATGAAGCGCTTCATCTTCACCGAGCGTTCGGGCATCTACATCCTCGACCTCCAGCAGTCGCTCGCCTTCATCGACAAGGCCTACGACTTCGTCAAGGAGACCGTGTCGCACGGCGGCTCGGTGCTCTTCGTCGGCACCAAGAAGCAGGCGCAGGAAGTTATCGCAGAGCAGGCGCTCCGCGTGAACCAGCCCTACGTCAACCAGCGCTGGCTCGGTGGCCTTCTCACCAACTTCCAGACCGTGCAGAAGCGCCTCAACCGCCTCAAGGAGCTCGACCTCGTCGACTTCGAGGACACCTCAACCGGGTACACCAAGAAGGAGCTCCTCATCCAGCGTCGCGAGCGCGACAAGCTGGAGAAGACCCTCGGTGGTATCCGCAACATGTCGCGGACGCCTTCGGCGCTCTGGGTGGTTGACACCAACAAGGAGCACCTCGCCATCGACGAGGCGAAGAAGCTCGGCATCCCGGTTGTCGCGATCCTCGACACCAACTGCGACCCCGACGACGTTGACTACCCGATTCCGGGCAACGACGACGCGATCCGTTCGGTCGGCCTCCTCACCCGCATCGTTGCTGACGCTGCCGCTGAGGGTCTCATGACCCGCCACCAGAAGCCCGCCGAGGGCGCTGGCGAGACCGCTGAGCCGCTGGCTGAGTGGGAGCTCGAGCTGCTTAAGCAGGGCGAGGCCAAGACTGAAGAGGCCGCCGCCCCCGCCGCTGAGGCTGTTCAGGAGCCGGCAACCGACGCCGCGCAGACTGAAGAAGCTGCGGCTACCACCGCCGACGAGACCAAGTAACCAAGAGGAGACTCAGTCAATGGCAAACTTCACCATCGCTGACGTGAAGGCGCTGCGCGAGCAGCTCGGCACCGGACTCATCGACACCAAGAAGGCCCTCGAGGAAGCCAACGGCGACCTCGAGAAGGCCGTCGAGTTGCTCCGCCTCAAGGGCGCGAAGGGCAACGCGAAGCGCGCTGACCGTTCGGCTGCCGAGGGCCTCGTCGCCGCCAAGGCGAACGGCAACGGCACCGCAACCATCGTTGAGCTCAACTGCGAGACCGACTTCGTCGCCAAGGGCGAGAAGTTCATCGCGCTCGCCGACGTCGTGCTCAACGCGGCCGCTGCCGCTGGTGCGACCAACGCCGAGGAAGCTCTCAAGGCTGACGCCGACGGCGAGACCGTGGCAGAGCGCATCGACGCTGTTGCCGCGGTAATCGGTGAGAAGTTCGAGCTGCGCAACGTTCGCCTCGTCAAGGGCGAGCAGTTCGACATCTACATGCACCTCACGTCGAAGGACCTCCCGCCGCAGGTTGGCGTTGTCGTCGGTTACGCCGGTGGCGACGAGGAAACCGCGCACGGTATCGCGCAGCACATTGCGTTCGCGAACCCGTCGTACCTCAACCGCGAGGACGTCCCCCAGGAGGACATCGACAAGGAGCGCAAGGTCGTCGAGGACATCACTCGCGCCGAGGGCAAGCCCGAGGCCGCGCTGCCGAAGATCGTTGAAGGCCGCCTCGGTGCGTTCTTCAAGCAGATCGTGCTCAACGAGCAGGAGTACGCGCGCGACCCGAAGCACTCGGTCAAGCAGATCGCCGAGCAGGCCGGTCTGACGATCGTCGACTTCGCGCGCCTCAAGGTGGGCGCCGGCGTCGAAGCAAGCGACGACGCCGAGTAGTCTCGCCGCGCATACGCGCAACTCACGCCGAGGGCGGCCCATGCACAGCATGGGCCGCCCTCGGCGCACTAGTGTGGATCCTCGACCCGTATCGACCTCGCCTCCCAAAGGAGCCAGATGACCTCGTCTGTCAGCAAGCCTCGCCGCGTTCTACTCAAACTCTCCGGAGAGGCCTTCGGAGGCGGCAAGCTCGGGGTTGACTCCGAGGTACTCACGAGCATCTCGAACGAGATCGCCCGCGCTGCCGAGAAGGTCCAGATCGCCGTCGTTGTTGGTGGCGGCAATTTCTTCCGCGGTGCTCAGCTCGCCAACGCGGGCATGGACCGCTCGCGCGCCGACTACATGGGCATGCTCGGCACCGTGATGAACGCCCTCGCGCTGCAGGACTTCCTCGAGCAGGCCGGCGCGAGCGCCCGCGTGCAGTCAGCCATCGAGATGCGCCAGGTCGCCGAGCCCTATATTCCGTTGCGCGCCGAGCGCCACATGGAGAAGGGCCGTGTCGTCGTGTTCGGCGCGGGAGCCGGCCTGCCCTATTTCTCGACCGACACCGTTGCTGCCCAGCGCGCCCTCGAGGTGCACGCCGACGTACTCCTCGTGGCAAAGAACGGCGTCGACGGCGTCTACACGGCCGACCCGAACCGCGACGAAACCGCAGAGATGATTCACGGCATCTCCTACCAGGATGCGCTCCGCCGCGGCCTGCGCGTGGTCGACTCGACCGCGTTCAGCCTCTGCATGGACAACGGCATGGACATGCGCGTGTTCGGCATGAGCCCCGACGGCAACATCGAGCGTGCCATCCTCGGCGACGACATCGGCACGCTCGTCTCCAATAGCTTCCGCAGCTAGCGGCATCCGCCCGCATCTCAGCCCTGCGTAGGATGGGGCTGATACGCACCGAAAGGAACCCCTGTGATCTCCGACGTCCTCGACGACACCAAAGAGAAGATGGAAAAGGCGCTCGAGCACGCCCATGAGGAGTTCGGGAACATCCGAACCGGGCGCGCAAACCCGGCGCTGTTCACCAAGCTCCTGGTCGACTACTACGGCACCCCCACCCCGCTCGGCCAGCTCGCTTCGCTCCAGCAGCCCGAAGCCCGCATGCTCCTCATTACGCCCTACGACAAGGGCGCGCTGAAGGACATCGAGAAGGCAATCGTTGCTGCCCAGCACCTCGGTGTGACCCCCTCGAACGAGGGTCAGATCATCCGTGTCACCATGCCGGAGCTCACGAAGGAGCGCCGCCAGGAATACGTGAAGATTGCTCGCGACAAGGCCGAGGAAGCGCGCGTCGCCGTGCGCAACATCCGCCGCAAGGGCATGACCGACCTTTCCGCGCTCGAGAGCGAGTTCGGTGAGGATGAGGTTGGCCGCGCCGAGAAGGAACTCGACAAGATCACGAAGGCGTACGTCGACCGCGTCGACGAGGCATTCAAGAACAAGGAAGCCGACCTGCTCGAGGTCTAGTGCCTACTACCTCCAGCGAGCACGAGGACGGGCGGGACGCGCAACAAGGCGCTACCCCGCCCGCGTCGCGCTCCCTGGAAATCGAGGCGGCACGCATCCGTCGCCAGGTGCGGCGCATCAACGATCAGGTCAACGAACGATCGGGTCGAAACCTGCTCAGCGCGATCGGCATCGCCGTTGTACTCATCGGGGCCGTGCTGCTCTCGCTACTCATCGACAAGCGGCTGTTCATCCCGCTCGGCATGGCCATCGCCGTGCTCGTCGTCATGGAACTCACGATCGCCATGCGGCGCGTGGGTCGTCGCGTGCCGCGCGTGCCCTCGGCCATCGTCGCGCTCGCGACCGTGCCGATTGCCTACTTCTTCCCGCCCTCGGTGTTCTGGGTCGCGTTCCTCGCCGGCGTCATGTTCGTCGTCGGCTGGCGGCTCGTCGAAGCGGGCATCCACCGCCTGCAGCGCGGTCACATCGTGACCTCGAAGCGGCAACTCGCCATCGATGCGTCATCGACCGCCTTCGTGCACTTCTACGTGACGTTCCTCTCGTCGTTCACCGTGATGCTGCTCTCGCAGCCGCTCGGCGAGTTCTGGGTGCTCTCGTTCATCGCGGTCGTGGTCGCGGTCGACACGGGCGCCTATGCAGCCGGCCTGCAGTGGGGACGCACGAAGCTCGCGCCGCGCATCAGCCCGGGCAAGACCTGGGAGGGCATCGCGGGCGGTGTTGTGCTCGGCACGCTCGTCGCCATCGCGGCCTGCGTGCTGCTGCTCGGTCTGCCGTGGTGGTTTGGCATCATCATGGGCGTCACGCTTACCGTGACCGGTGTCTGTGGCGACCTCACCGAATCGATGATCAAGCGCGACCTCGGCGTGAAGGACATGTCGAACTGGCTCCCCGGACATGGCGGGTTTTTCGACCGGGTTGACTCGATGATCCCCTCTGGAGCCATGGCGTTTGCACTCTATTTCTGGTCAACTCCGCTAATGGAGTTTGCGCAGCGGCTCGGCTGAGGCAAAATAGCAATGATGAAGACTGAGGCGCCTTTCCCCCGAGCCCCGCGAGGGGAGTACGGTTATGACCCTGAAGAGGTCGACCGGGCTCTGCGCGTCGCCCGTGAGCGGTACGAGAACTTTGACAATGGCTCTGAGGGCAAGCGCCTGACGGCCAAGAGCATCCGCCACACCGCATTCACCATGCGCAAGCGCGGGTACTCCGCACCCCACGTCGATGCCGCGCTCGAGCGGCTCGAAGACGCCGTGGCCGTGCGCGAGCACGAGGAGCGCATCGCGCACCGCGGCCGTGACGAGTACATGGCCGAGATCAAGGACGCCGCACGCGCGGTGCTGAAGCGACTCGAGCGCCCCTCGGGTGACCGCTTCCGCCGCGTCTCGCTGCTGCAGCGGGGCTACTCGGTGGATGAAGTGGAGTCGTTCTGCAATCGCGTCGACGACTTTCTTCGTGGCAAGGCGTCGATGACGCTGCGCGAGGCCCGTGGCGTCGCGTTCACGTCGAAGCGTCGCGGCTACGAAGAGGGTCAGGTCGACCTGCTCATCGACGCCGTGGTCGATGTCATGCTCGCGATTCGCTAACGATTTCTGACCGCAAGCTGAACGCGCTATACCATTCCGTTGTCTCTTCGTAACCAATCCGTTATCGTAGACGGGTGCCAGTTACGAATGGAGAGCAGCAGATGACGGAAATCACGCGATCGGGGTCAACCCGAGCCGCCGTGCCGTGGGCAGTTCGCTCGTCGCGTCGCAACCGCAAGGTCACCTCGGTGGTCGCAGGATGCGCGCTGGCCGCAGTCGCCGCAGTGGGTATCGCGCAGCCGTTCCTCGCGGCGCCCGCTGCCACGCAGGCCGCTGTGTCGTACCAGCCTTCGCTGGCCGACATCACGAAGGCGAACCCCCAGAGCTATGTTTCGGAGCAGCCGACTTCCGGCGACTCCACCGACAAGGGCGACGACGCCGGTACCTCGACGTCGATCACCTCGGGCCGAAGCGACGTCACCGTCGAACTCGAGCCCGAGCCAGAGCCCGAGGTCGTCGAAGAAGACACGACGACCACCGACACCACGACCGAAGACACCACGACGAACGACTCGACGTCGACCGACACCTCGGGCGCAAGCGCGGACTACGTCGCGCCGTCCGCCGGCTCCATTAAAGAGACCGCGGCATCGATGGCCTCGTCGCAGTACGGCTGGGGCTCCGACCAGTTCGCATGCCTCGACAGCTTGTGGACCAAGGAATCCAACTGGAACCCGACTGCAGCAAACGCATCGGGTGCCTACGGCATCCCGCAGGCCCTGCCGGGGAGCAAGATGTCGACCGCCGGTTCCGACTGGGCCACTAACCCGAGCACGCAGATCGCCTGGGGCCTGAGCTACATCTCGGATGTCTACGGCACGCCGTGCGCCGCGTGGGGCCACTCGCAGTCCGTCAACTGGTACTAAGCCGACATGGGGCGCCGCAACTCCCGGCGTGACCGGGAGTTCGTCCCGCTCGACCTCGACCGCATCCGGGGCGGCCTTCGCCGCACCGAGGTGCGGCGCGGTCGTGAGTACACGGTGCAACAGGTGAGTGCCGAGCGAGCGCTCAAGGTGTATACCTGTCCCGGCTGCAACCTCGAGATCCCCATTGGCCAGGCACACGTGGTCGTGTTCCGCGCCGACAACATCATGGGTGACGATGCCGCCATCGCGGACCGCCGTCACTGGCACAGCCACTGCTGGCGCATCGCCTAGCACTAGCCTCGTCGCGGCACTGCCGCGGGCGGGACTAGCGCTCGTTCTGGCGGGGGATGAGCACCTCTTTGATGATGATCATCAAGCTGGCCGCGACGGGGATCGCGACGAGTGCCCCGAGCAGGCCGAGGAGTGTGCCACCGGTGAGGGCGGCGATGACGACGATGGCGCCGGGGACCTGCACTGCGCGTGACATGACGCGCGGGGTAAGGATGTACGCCTCGACCTGCATGTAGACGACGTAGTAGATCGCGGCAATCCACCAGACGGGGGAGCCGGGTTCGAGCAACAGGAGCTGCGCGAGCACGATGATCGCCGAGGCCGAGATCGTACCGATCATCGGGATCATCGACCCGATGAACGCGATGACCGCGAACACCATTGGCATGGCGGCGCCGACGATCGACAAGAAGATGAACGTCAGCACGCCATTGACGAGCGCGAGTGTGACCATGCCGAGCACATACGCACCCACCGAGCCCGTGATGCGCTCTGAGAGCTCCGCGACGCGCGGCCGCGACGATGCCGGGCTGAGCTGGTAGAAGGCCCGCTTGATGCTCGGGAGGCTCGCTACGAAGTAAATCGTGAGGATCGTCACCATCATGGTGGCAAACAGGCCGTTCACGATGCCGACACCGACCTGAAAGACGCCACCGGTGATGGCGCCGAGGTTGCCCTGCAGCCACGACGCGGCCTGCGCCACCATCGCCTGCACGTCGAGCGCCGGGAAAGTGACGGTGAGCCACTCGACGGCGTTCGAGTTGACGATGTCGCCGATGATCGCGCCGTACCGGGTCGAAATCTCGTTGACCTGCGCCGTGATCGAGGGCACGATCGCCCAGACCACGAGCGCGGCGACGACGATGACTCCGACGATCAGCACAAGCACCGCGGCCCAGCGGGGCCAGCGGCGACGCTCGAGCCACGAGATCGCCGGGTCAAAGCCGAGGGCGAGGAAGAGCGCCGTCGCGATGTACGTGAGCACCGTCGACAGCGACTCGACCATGCCGCCGAGCGTGAGCGCAATGAGCGCACCGAGGGTGGCGAGGAAACCGATCTTGAACGGATTCTCGATGCGCATCGTCGTTAGCCGTTCTGCGAGCGCGGGGCGCCGGGCTTCGGCGCAGAGTTCTGCTTAGTGCCAGTGCCCTGCTTCTGGGTGTTGCCCTGCGCGGGTGCCTGCGGCTCCTGGTTCTTCGACGACATGAGCGGCATGCGGCCGACGAGCTCGCGCATCTGCTCAAGGTAGGCCTCGATCTGGTCGCGCTCATCGCGCACGGCCGTGAGGCGCTGCTCAGCGGCCTGCTGCTCGGCGAGCGTGCGGGTCTCGAGCTCGCGAGCGCGCTCGCGGGCCTGCTTGTTCGAGTTCTCGAGCAGGTTGGCGGCCTGGCGCTCGGCGGCCTGCACGGTCTCTTGGGCGCGCTTGCGTGCATCCGCCGTGATCTTGCCGGCCTCGCGCCGCACCTGCTCGCTGCGCTGGTTGAGGTCGGCGAGCTGCTCAGTGGCCTCGTCGATCATGCGCTTCGCCGCGGCTTCGGCGTTGCGGCCGGCGACGACGAGCTGCTGCTCGAACTCGTTGCGCTTGGTCGTGAGCTCGACCTCCTGCGTGCTGCGGGCCTCGGCCAGCTCGCGCATGGTGGTTTCGCGCAGTTCAGCAAGTTCGGTAGTGATGCGCAGGCGCTCGGCCTCGAGTTCGCGTCGCTGGGTGCCGGCGAGCTCGGCCGCGGCCACCTCGGCCTCGGCGCGGGTCTGCTCGAGCTCGCGGATGTGGTTCTCGCGCGCCGTCGCCAGCTCACGCTGGTGGGCCGACTTCGTCGCCTCAATCGAGTCGGCGAGTTCGGCGCGCTGACGCGCAACCTCAGCCGAGAGCGACTCGCGCTCGGCCGTCGTTTCGCGTGCGAACTTCGCCCGGGCCTCACCGAGCTCGTTCTCCTGCTCGGCGCGCTGCTTCGAAAGTTCGTTCTCGAGCGCGCCGCGGCGCTCAACCATCTCGCGCTCGAAAGCCTCACGGCGCTCCTCGAGGTCCTGCTCGGTCGCCGAGCGGTGCGCCTCGAACTCGCGCTGCTGCTCGGTGAACTTGGCGAGCGCATCCGCCAGCTCGGTCTCTTGACGCTGGCGCTTCGTCGCGAGCTCCTGCGCGACGTCGGCGCGGTTCGCCTCGATCTCGCGGTCGACCGCGTGTCGACGCTCACGCAGCTCGCTCGTGACCTGGTCCTTCACGGAGTCGATCTCGCGCTCCTGGTTGATTCGCGTGAGCTCGGCCTCCTGCTTGGCATTCTCGACGAGCTGGTCGGCCGACGACTGCGCCTCTTGTGCGACCCGCTGCGCCGACTGGTCGGCCTCGCGGGTGACGCGCTCGGCGTAGTCGTTTGCGTCTTCGTGGATGCGCGCGGCGTTCTTGCGGGCGTCCGACACGAGCTTCTCCGACTCGCGCTGCGCATCCGAAACGATGCGCATTGCCTGCTCTTCGGCGGTCGATAGCGTCCCCGCGAGCTTGGTGCCGAGCCCGGCGTAACTCGGTGCCTCGGCTTCAGCGAGGTCGGCTTCGGTCTTCTTCAGGCGCTGCTCGAGCTCGGTGGTGCGCTGCTGGGCACGCTCGTACGCGGCCTGCGCCTGCGAAAGCTGCTGCTGGAGGTCGTTCAGCGCTTGGTCCACCTCTTCGCGCTGGTAGCCGCGCATTGCAGTGGTGAAGTTGAACGATTCCACGTGCGTGATCCTCCAAGGAGTAGTGGGTGCTGGCCCGAACCAGCAAGCAGGACGTGATGAAAGTCTAGAGCGGCGCGGTTGAGAGCTCTGCAGATTCGTGCGAGTTCATGCGCGTCGCGAGCGTTCGCCCTGAACGAAGCCTGGTAACAATAGGGTCACAAATTGGTGAATGCGCTAGGCTGGACGCTTGTCCGTTTGCTGATTGCTGGTAGTTCGCGCGTGGCGTGCCCTCTCCATGCCGCCCGCGCACCTACGCTGCCGATAAGCAGTGGGCAACGAACGTTATCCGTGTATCCGAGAACCGAGGAGCCTCTCCGTGCGCTTCATCCTTGCGGCCGTAGCCTTCGTGGCGAGCGTGGTCGCGCTTGTCGTCGGAGGAATTCAATTCGTTGGCGCCGCGCAGGCGACGACCGTGACTGCCGACGGCACCACCGACAGCGGTGCTCCCGTCATCGTCATCAACGACGACGTCTTTTCGTCACGAGCCGGCCTGCAGGACATCCGGATCGAGGGCGATGGCGCGATCAACGTGATCATCGGTCGCACGAGCGACATCGAGGCCTGGGTTGGTGACGCGCGGCACGACGAGGTGACGCTCGACGAAGATTCGACTCACTCGCGCGAACACATCGGCTTGAAGTTCACCGAGTCGGGCACCGAGGAAACGGTGCCGAATCCCATCGGCAACGACCTTTGGTACGAGGAGCACGAGGGCGAGGGCTCGGTGCAGCTCAGCACGGTCGTCGCGCCCGGCTACTCGATGCTGATTACCTCTGACGGCGACAATCCTGCGCCCTCGA
This sequence comes from Gulosibacter sediminis, assembly GCF_030011715.1. NCBI lineage: Bacteria > Bacillati > Actinomycetota > Actinomycetes > Micrococcales > Microbacteriaceae > Gulosibacter > Gulosibacter sediminis. Next base: position 27,844 of record NZ_JASCYH010000017.1, read on the forward strand.
CAGTTTCGGTGACCTGGCCCCTCGGTGGCTACGCCCCGATGTCGGGTCCGCTGCTTGTGATTGGCGCCGTGCTGTTTGTGCTGGCACTCGCACTGCTGTGGTGGGCACTCGCGCACCGCCGCCGCGTCAAGCGTCAGCTCGCGTCGGCGACGCGCAAGCGTGGTCGTTCGGCAGCGGTCGCGGCCGCCGGCGCGGATGCGAATGGTGAATGGTCGGTCGTGCCCTGGGACGACGAGGTTGCCGAAGCTGCGCAGCTTCGCGCCGACAACGTCGCGGCCGGCGGTGAGCTCGTCGTCGACGAGGATGCGCCGATCGAGTTCCCTGTCGAGCCCGCGACCGCGCCGGTGCCGGTATCGCCTGAGCCCGTCGTGACGGAGCCGGTTGCGTCGGAGCCGGTCGTGGAGGCTGTTGAAGAGCCCCCCGTCGAAGCGACAGCCTTCGACGAGCCGTCCGATGTAGCAGCGTCGACCGAAGAAGTCCCCGTTGTCGAGGACACTGCGGAACCCGTCGAGCCGGTTGAGCCCGAGCTGGCCGACGCGCCGAACTCGGCGTTCGCGCCGCCGAGCGAGGCATCTTCGGATACTTGGACCGCCGCCGAACTCGGCGATGCGTCGGAGCCGGTGGTTGAGCCCGAGCCCGAGCCGGAGCCCGAATCGGCGCCCGCGCCGGAAGTGCCAGCGGCGCCCGCATCCGACGACGATTCGAAGTGGCGCCGCCCGCGCGGTCGCAACCGTTCGAGCGCGCCGCGGCGGTCATTCCTCATTGCGCCCGTCGCGATGGTGGTCGGCTTGACCCTCGCCGGTTGCGCGCCGCAGTACTGGCCCGCTGAGTGGACGAACGCCGAGCTGCAGCCCACTGGCACCGCGACGTCGACGGTCGACGCGGCCCTGCTCGACGAGGGGGCACACCCGCCCGCACTCAACATGGAGCAGATTCAGAACGTTGTGACGGAGGCGGCAGACCTCGCGAACCAGGCCGACGGCGAGCTCGACGCATCGGTGCTCGAGCCTCGGTTCGAGGGCGACGCCCTCGCCGAGCGCATTGCCCTCTACAAGGCGAAGAAGGCTGACAGCGAACTGCCCAGTCCGGCAGCGTTCCCGACCGGAGATGTCGTGTACGCCGTGCCGGAGTCGACCGACGAGTTCCCGCGCACGACATTCGTGGTCGTCAACGCGAACGCTGACGCCTCGGAGGCGCCGTTCGGTGTCATGCTCGTCCAGGACACCGCTCGTGACAACTTCAAGGTCGCGTCACTGACGCAGCTCGCGCCCAATGTGAGCCTGCCCGAGTCTGCCCCGACGAGCATCGGCTCGGCGAGCATCCGCGATCTGCCGGGCGACCTCGTCATTGCCCCAAGCGACCTGGCGGGCGCGTACGCCGACGTGATCGCCAACGGCAGCGACTCGCAGTACGCGTCGCTGTTCTCGGCCGACAACGACACCCTGCGCTCGCAGGTGAACCAGGAGTACCGCGACGCGCAGACCGAGGCACTCGACCCCGAGGCGACCGACGTTGAGTTCAAGTACGAGGGCACCGACACCGCGCCTCTCGGCATGGTGAGCCTCGACGACGGCGCGATCATCGCCGTGTCGATCAACGAGATCGAGACGGTCAGCGCCGCGAACGACCGCGCACGCATCACCGTGTCGGGTGCGACTGCCGCGTTGTCGGGTATCGAGACAACCGAGTACGGTTTTACTCGCACCTACACCGATCAGCTGCTGTTCTACGTGCCTTCAGCCGAGACCGGTGGCGAGGTGCAGTTCCTTGGAGTCTCGCAGGCGATGACCAGCGCCAGCGAGCTCAGTGAGTAGGAGGATGTAAATGACCCAGCCGAACGCCGCCTCGTCGCAACCCCAGCCCGAGATTTCGCTGCAGGGTGCCGTTGATCTGTCTGGCCTCGGCCAGGCACCGGGCGCCGCGCAACCGCAGCAGCAGGCCGGCCCGCCCGCGGGCGAGGCGCTGCTCTCGCTGCCGGACGCGGTCGTGAACGGTGGCGAGGCCGACCTCGAGCAGTTTGCGGCGCTATCGCAGCGCATGCCGGTGCTCGTCGAGATGCACTCGGCATCGTCACCCGACTCGCAGGCGCTCTCGCCGGTGCTCGCGGAAATCGTGCGGTCGGCGGAAGGCCGCATAGTCTTGCTGCGGCTCGACCTCGACGCGCATCCGACGCTCGGCAACCAGGCGCAGGTGCTTGCGCTGCTCGGTGGCCGCCCCGCGCCGTTGTTCGCGGGAAACCCGCCGAAGGACCAGCTCGTGCAGGTGATCAGCGAGGTCCTCGCGGTCGCCGCGCAGCAGGGACTCACGGGCTACGTCGAGCTCACCGGTGAGGGGGAGGACGCCGCCGAAGAGGCTGCGCCAGCCGAGCCGCCGCTGCACCCGCTGCACCAGGAGGCGAAGGATGCGCTCGAGCGCGGAGACATCGCCACCGCGAAGGCGGCGTACGAGCGCGCGCTCGCGGACTCTCCCGCCGACGACGACGCCAAGATAGGCCTCGCGCAGGTGAGCCTGCTCGAGCGATTGCAGGGCAAGACACTCGAACAGATCCGATCGGCCGCGGCCGAGAACCCGAGCGACATCGACGCGCAGTTCGACGTCGCCGACCTCGACCTCTCGGGCGGGCACGTCGACGACGCGTTCAACCGGCTGCTCGGCCTGTTCACCAAGGTCGACGCCGATGACAAGACGCGCGTGCGGGAACGGCTCATCGAGCTCTTCGACGTCGTCGGGGCTGACGAGCCTCGCGTCGTGCGCGCTCGCCAGCGGCTCACGAGCCTGCTCTTCGCGTAGTCGAACCGACACTGAGGCAGGAGGGTGTGGCCAGGAGGTCACACCCTCCTGCTCCGTTGATCGGGCATTTTCTGCAATTTCTGGCTGTAGGTAGCGGAAAGCGGATTAGTAACATATTATTCAAAGCGTCAGGTAATATATTACTGAGCGACGGTCGCCACGCACCTTGACAGCTCGGAAAGGAACCCACATGTCTGAGAACAAGAAGCCATGGCACGGAGTGCTCGTCGCTTCGGCGCTGCCCCTCAACGAGGACCTTTCGGTGAACTACGACAAGTTTGCCGAGCACGTCCAGTTCCTCGCCGAGAGCGGTTGCGATGGCATCGCGCCGAACGGCTCGCTCGGTGAATACCAGAACCTCACCGCGGAAGAGCGCGCAAAGGTCGTCGAGGTTGCCGTCGACGCCGCTCCCGAGGGATTCGTCGTCATGGCCGGCACCGGTGCCTACGGCTCCATGGAGAGCCGCCGCTGGGCCGAGCAGGCCGCTGAGGCCGGCGCCCAGGCCGTGATGCAGCTGCCCCCGAACACGTACCGCGCCAACGACGAGCAGGTCTTCGCGCACTACGAAGAGGTCGCCAAGGCTGGCCTGCCGGTCGTCGCCTACAACAACCCGCAGGACACGAAGGTCGACCTCAAGCCGGCCCTCGTGGCTCGCCTCCACGAAGCTGGCTTCATCGTCGGCATCAAGGAGTTCACTGGTGACGCGCGCCGCTCGTACGAGATCAAGGAGCTCGCGCCCGAGATGGACATCCTCATCGGCACCGACGACTCGGTGCTCGAGGTTGGCATTGCCGGCGCCGTCGGCTGGGTTGCCGGTTACCCGAACGCGATCCCGCAGAGCACCGTTGAGCTCTACCGCCTCGCGACCTCGGGTAAGCCCGAGAATTGGGCGAAGGCCCGCGAGATGTACGTCGACCTCCACCCGCTGCTGCGCTGGGACACGAAGACCGAGTTCGTCGAGTCGATCAAGCTGTCGATGGATGTTGTGGGCCGCTACGGCGGACCCAGCCGTCCGCCGCGCCTGCCGCTCGCCGACGAGGTGCGCGCGAAGATCATCGCCGACACCGAGGCCGTGCTTGCCAAGGGGTACAAGTAAGCCCTGCCGCTTGACCTTTCGGAGCCCGTCAACCGCCTCGGTTGGCGGGTTCCGTTTTGTCGTTCGGCGGGGTGTGTGATGCAGTCAGTCAGAACAACCGAAGGAGAGATTTCACGATGAGCAGCATTCCCTATGTCTCGGGGCCGGATGTGCGCGAAGCGCTTCCCTGGGACGTCGCGATCGAGGGTGTCGAAGCCGCCCTTCGCGGCGGCGTTGACCCGGAGGCGGATGGGCCCCGCATCTTTGCTCTCACGCCCAACGGCGAGTTCTTGATCATGCCCGCGATCGCCCCCGAGGTGATGGGCGTGAAGGTGCTGACGGTGTCGCCCGACAACCCGGCACGCGGGCTCGAGAAGATTCAGGGCCTTTATCTGCTCTACGACGCCGACACCTCCGCGCCCCTGTGCGTCATGGACGGCATCGAGGTGACGGCCGTACGCACGCCAGCGGTCACGCTCAGCGGGCTGCGCGCACTTGCGGCCGCCGCGCCCGCGGGTGACGAATTGCCCGCGGCGCCCACGGTGCTCGTGTTCGGGGTCGGCATCCAGGGCATCAACCACATCCGTGCCGCGAAATGGGCGTGGCCCGACGCCCGATTCCAGGTCGTCGGCCGTCGACCCGAGCGTATCCAGACCGCGATCGACACTCTCGCCACCGAAGGCATCGATGTAGCCGATGCGAGCGGTGACGTCGACGCCGCGGTGCGCGCTGCGGACGTCATTATCACGGTGACGTCGTCGAGCACTCCGGTGTTCGACGGCAGCCTTGTGCGCGGGGGAGCGCTCGTCGCCTCGGTGGGGCAGCATGGGCTCGATGCCCGCGAGGTCGACGCCGAGCTCGTGCGGCGGTCTGACGTCATGCTCGAGAGCCGCACCGGCATGTTCCGCGAGGGCGGCAACATCATTCCGGCGCGCAGCCTCGACGAGTGGGAGCAGCTGCAGCCGAGCAACATCCGGGATGCGGTGCGGGGGGAGTTCACGCGCACGGCCGGCAAGCCGGCGCTCTACACCGGCGTTGGAATGTCGTGGGAGGACCTCGTGCTCGCGGGCATCGTCTACCGCGGCCAGCAGTCCGAGTTGGCTGAGTAAGCAACACGCAAGAAAATGGGCGCCGCGACGAATCGCGGCGCCCATTTTCTTGCGTGGGGGCCTAGGGCCGAGCCATCACGAACTCATCTTCGTCGGCACTGTGCTGCATCGAGCGGTCCTTCGTCTCGGGCATCATGGCGAACAGCACCACAAGTGCGAGCACTGAGACTGCCACGATGTACCAGGCGGGCGAGACGTTCGAGCCGGTCATCGAGATCAGCGCGGTCGCGAGCAGCGGGGCAGTGCCGCCGAAGATCGTGAACGCAAGGTTGTAGCTGATCGACGCGCCGGTGTAGCGCACCCGTGCCGGGAACATCTCGACGTAGGCGGGGCCCGCGGGCCCGAATACGAGGCCCAGCGCGAGGCCGAGGAGGCCCTGCGCGACGATCGCTGCCCAGAGCGTGCCGGTGCCGACGAGGAAGTAGGCCGGCAGCGACACGATCGCGCTAAACGCAATCGCGATGAGGAGCATCTTGCGGCGCCCGATCCGGTCGGAGATCGCGGCCGAGACCGGCACCATGACGAACGTGATCAGCAACGCGATGCTGTTCGAGATGAGTGCATCGTCGGAGGAGAGCCCGATCGTTACGGTCATGTAGGAGTAGAAGTAGCCCGTGAGCGAGTAGTACCCGAGGCTCGCCACGGCCGACATGGCAAACACCACGAGCATCGAGCGCCAGTGCGTCGCGAACACGGTGCGAATTGGTGCCGATTCGACCGCTTTCGACTTGCGCATCTCGACATACGCGGGCGACTCGTCGACGCGGGTGCGGATGTAGAGGCCGACGACGGCGAGCGGTGCGCCGAGCAGGAAGGGTATGCGCCATCCCCACTCGTGGTACGCCTCGGGCGCCATGATCGCGGTGAGCCACAGCACGAGCAGGGCCGCGAGCACCGGTGGCAGGTTCGACGCCGTGTAGACGAAACCAACGTTGCGACCGCGAGTCGCGATGGGCGAGTGCTCCGCCACGAACGAATTCGAACCGATCGTCTCGCCCGCGGCGGAAAGCCCCTGCAGCATCCGCAACACAATCAGCAGGATCGGCGCGAACACGCCGATCACGGCGTAGGTCGGCAGTAGACCGATCAACGTCGTGCTCACACCCATGAGCAGGATGACTATCGCGAGGACGCGCTTTCGCCCGAAGCGGTCTCCGAGCGCACCGATGAGGAACGCGCCGACGGGGCGGGCGATGAACCCGACCGAGTACACCGCGAACGTCGACAGTAGCGCCGAAGCCGGGTCGAACTCGGGAAAGAACAGGCTCGCGATGACCGGCGCGGCGTAGGCGTACACCGCGAAGTCGAACCACTCGACAAAGTGTCCGATCGCCGAGGCGGCCATGACCTTGCCGATTCCCTTTTTGGCCGCGGTATCGGTTGAACTGTCAGGTTGTTGCGTGGACATGAGGTCTCCTCGTGGTGGTGCGTAGGCGGGGAGGGGTCTTGGAGTTAGGAGTTATCGGTCTCTCGTTCGAGGTGACGACGCTCTTCGGTCGGGATGGGGGTCGTGGCGCTCGGGGCCAGCCAGAAGTCGGCGCCGGTGATGCCGTGGTCCTCGGGGTGGAAGACCGGATCCTTGCCCGCCCTGCGCTGTCGTTCGTAGTCGCGGTAAACCTTCCGCACGACGGGCAGCAGCAGGACGATGCTCGCCATGTTGATGAAGCCGAGCACGACGTAGCCGATGTCGCCCGCGGCCCACATCATGTCGGCGGAGATCACGCCGCCGACGAACGAGATGACGAGCGAACCGATCTTGAGTACCCACAGGGCAGCGTTGTTCACCTTCTCCTTCGTGAGGAAGATGAGGTTCGACGAGGCGATGTAGTAGAACGCGACCTGGCTCGTGAAGGCGAACAGGAAGATTGCGACGGCGACGAATGCCGAACCGAAGCCGGGGAAGACGGTGTCAATCGCGGCCTGCGCATTCGCGCCGCCGGTCACGAGGTCGGCCGGGATGCTGCCCTGGTGGATCAGCTCACCGGCGGGGGTGATGACGTTGAACGAGTCGGTCGCGACGATGAGCAGGCCAGTGGCCATGCAAACGAACAACACGTCGACGTAGATCGAGAAGGCCTGTACGAGGCCCTGCTTGCCGGGGTGGCTGACCTTGGCGGCGGCCGCGCCATATGTGCCCTCACCGACGCCCGCGACCGAGGTGAAGATCGCGCGGCGGATGCCCCAAGTGATTGCGAAGCCGAGGATGCCGCCGAACACTTCGTGCGCGCCGAATGCGCTCGAGAGGATCACGCCGACGGTCTCGGGGATTGCCTGGAAGTTCCAGAAGATGACGACGAGCGCGACGATGATGTAGCCGGCTGCCATGAACGGCACGATGAGCTGTGCGACGTTGACGATCCGCTTCGTGCCGCCGATGATCACGAGGCCGAGCAGCACGGTCACGATCGTCGCGGTGATCCAGGGTTCGACGCCAAAGGCGTACTCAACGCTCGACGAGATGTTGTTCGACTGGATGCCCGGCACGAGGAAGCCATAGGCGAGGAACGCGACGAGGGCCGCGACGACCGCGAGCCAGCGCAGCTTGAGGCCGTGGTAGATGTAATACGGAATGCCGCCTCGGTGCTCGCCGTCAATGCGACGCTTGTACACCTGGGCGAGGGCCGACTCAGCGTAGGAGCTGGCCGCGCCGAGCAGGCCGGTCACAGCCATCCAGAAGATGGCGCCGGGGCCGCCGGCCGCGATGGCGGTCGCGACGCCCGCGATCGCGCCGACGCCGACGCGGCTCGAGAGAGTGAGCGAGAGTGCCTGGAAAGAGGAGACGCCGCCGTCCTCGTCCTTGTTTCCGCCGCTCGTGATGAGGCGGATCATGTCGGGGAAGCGGCGGACCTGTGTGAACTTGAAAACGATGGTGAATAGCAGGCCGAGCGCGAGCGCAAGATATGCAAGCCACTCCCAGCCGATATTGCCGATGGTCTGGAGTACGCCCGTGAGCGACTCCATGAATCCTGATAGCCCGTCCATTTGGTTCCTTCACGTCGTCGTGGTGTGCCTGGAGTCGGAGCCGTCATGCCACTGGATGAGCATGCGGCTTGCTGATTAATATGTGACATATTACAAGTGGCTGTCGAGTTGTCGAGGGTTTCCCGTGAATTTCTTTACGTTCGAAATTGCTCGAAGTGGGCGGTGCCGTGTCACGCGGTACCATTGGGCAGCCGCGTGGACAACCTGAAGGAGCGTGATCGCATGGCCTTTTCTATGGCTGCCGATGTTGCGAGCCGCCCGAGTCTGCGCGCGCAGGTCGAGCGAGCGCTGTCGGCCGCGATCGTCTCTGGCCAACTGGCGCCGGGGGAGTTGCTCACGGTGCCCACGCTGGCGGTAAAATTCGAGGTCTCGGCGACGCCCGTGCGCGAGGCGCTACTCGATCTTGCGCATCGCGGGCTCGTCGAGCCGGTGCGCAACAAAGGTTTCCGCGTTACTGAAGTGTCGGATGCGGAGCTCGAGTCGCTCGCGAAGATTCGCCTATTGCTCGAGCCGCCGAGCATGCGCGACCTCGCGCCGAAGTTTGACCTCGCGCGCGAGGCTGAGATGCGCGAGCTCGCCGACCGCATTACCCAGGGTGCGAAGGATGTCGACCTCAAGCTCTACCTCGAGGCCGACGTCGAGTTTCATTCGCGGCTGACGTCGATGCTTGGCAATGCGATGCTGACACAGCTCGTCGACGACCTGCGCACGCGCGCGCGACTGTCGAACCTGCAGCGCATGGCTGAATCGGGACACCTCGATGCCTCGGCCGCTGAGCATCACGAGCTCGTGGATGCCCTGGTCGCGCACGACATGGACCTCGCCGAAGAGATCATGCGCCGTCACGTCGGCCACACGGTCGGTATCTGGGCTGGGCGCGACGAAACCAAGTAGCCCTCTGCTCGGTGGGGCTGCTTGCGAAGCGTGTATCCCACGCTTTAATGTGTGACATATTACTCACACAGAAGTGACATCAGGGAGCGAATATGGCTTTTGACGTCGTCGTCATTGGCGCAGGCATTGTCGGCGCTGCCTGCGCCCACACACTCGCGACCCGCGGCGCATCCGTCGCCGTGCTCGATCGCTCGCTCCCCGCATCCGGCACGAGCAGCCACTGCGAGGGCAACCTACTCGTCTCAGACAAGGGGCCGGGTCCGGAACTCGACCTCGCCCGGCACTCGCTCGCGATGTGGCCGACGCTTGCGCGCGAGATCGAGGATGAACTCGGTCCGGGCATGCCATCGCTCGAGTTCGAGCCGAAGGGCGGCATCGTCGTGACGACGACCGAGTCGGGCGCGCAGCCGCTGCTCGAGTTCGCGGGGGAGCAGCGTGCGGCGGGCATCGACGCGCGCGTGCTCACGATCGACGAGGCGCTCGAGCGCGAGCCGTGGCTCAACCCGGAGTGCACCGCCGCGGTGTACTACCCCGAAGATGCGCAGATCCAGCCGACCATCGCGACCGAGGGCTTGCTCGCGGTCGCGAAGAAGCACGGCGCGCAGGTATTCGCGCGCACCGAGGTGACGGGGCTCGTTCGCGACGCCGCGGGCGCGGTCGCGGGCGTCGAGACGAGCTCCGGCAAGATCGCCGCAAAGTCGGTCGTCGTGGCCGCGGGACCGTGGACCGGGCAACTCTCGCAGCGGCTCGGCGCGCCCGTGCCGATCGCGCCGCGTCGCGGCAACGTGCTCGTCACCTCGCGCATGCCGCACCGTGTGTTTCACAAGGTCTACGACGGCGACTACTTCGGCGCGACGCAGTCAGCCGACGCGGCGCTGCAGACGGCCGCGGTGATCGAATCATCGCAAGCCGGCACCGTGCTCATTGGCTCAAGCCGCGAGCAAGTCGGCTTCGACGAGTCGATGCGGGCCCGCGTGCTGAGCGAGATGGCGCAGAAGGCCCTGCGGGTGTTTCCGTTCCTCGCCGAGGCGAGCATCATGCGCAGCTACGGCGGCTTCCGCCCCTACATGCCAGACCACCTGCCCGTCGCGAGCGACGACCCGCGCGTGCTGGGACTCTTCGTCGCCTCGGGTCACGAGGGCGCCGGCATCGGCCTCTCGGTCGTCACCGCCGAGATCCTCGCCGCGCGCATCCTCGGTGGCACCCCGCGCAGCTCGTTCGGTCCGATCGAGACTGCGCCCTTCGATCTGCGCCGCCCCTCGCTCGCCAGCTACCTCAAGGAGGCCGCATGACCGCTCGGCTCATCCGCGCCGAAGACGATCCGATCGAGCGCCGTGTGTCGGCGCGACTTACGGCGACGTTTGACGGCAAGCCACTCGAGGGCGAGGCGGGCCAGACCGTGGCCGGGCTGCTGCTCGCCAACGGCATCGATTCGTGGCGCACGACCAGCGTCAACGGCCGACCCCGTGGCCTCTTCTGCGGCATCGGCGTCTGCTTCGACTGCATCGTCACGGTGAACGACGAGCGCGACGTGCGCGCGTGCCAGCGCCGGGTGCGGGATGGCGACGTCGTCTGCCCGCAGCACGACGAACTTCCGGAGGTGAAGCACTGATGGCGGTGGAACACTCACGCAATCGGCACGTGGTGGTTGTCGGTGGCGGGCCGGCGGGTCTTGCCGCGGCCGCGGCCGCGATCTCGGCGGATGCTCGGGTCACCCTGCTCGAGTCGGGCGACGAACTCGGCGGGCAGTTCTGGCGGCACCTGCCCCAGGAGCGCGCCGGCGCGAAGGAGGCGCGGCTGCACCACAATTGGGCGACCTACGCGCGGCTGCGCGAGACCGTGCTCGGTTCGGCGAGCTGCAAGGTGCTGACGAACGCACAGGTCTGGTCGCTCGAGCGCGACCCGACCGGCCACATTGTGTTGAACATCGCCCGCGGCACGGTTGACTCCGGCAACCGAGAGACCTTCCAGTTGGAGCTGGATGCGCTCGTGCTCGCGACCGGCGCGCACGACCGCACGCTGCCGTTCCCCGGCTGGACGCTCCCCGGGGTTTTCACTGCGGGCGCCGCGCAGGCGTTCGCGAAGAGTGAGCGCATCGCCCTCGGGCAGAAGGTCGTCATCGCCGGTGCCGGGCCGTTCCTGTTGCCAGTGATGACCTCGCTCGTGTCGGCGAACGCGAAGGTTGTCGGCGTCTTCGAGGCGAACCCGCTCCGCAACCTGGGCGGCTGGGTTGCCGACCGCCCCTGGAAGCTCGCTGGCGCATCCCACAAGGCGGGCGAACTGCTCGAGTACGTCGGCGCGCACGTGCGCCACCGTGTGCCGTACAAGACGGGCCGCGCCGTCATCGAGGCGCATGGCACCGACCGCGTTGAGGCCGTCACCGTTGCGAAGGTCGACCGTAGTTGGCGCCCGATCATGGGTACAGAGCGGCGCTACGAGGCCGACGCGGTCTGCGTGAGCCACGGCTTCACGCCGCGCATCGAGCTCGCGATCGCCGCCGGCTGCGACATCTCGCCGCAGAAGTTCGTGCGCGTCGATGACACTCAGCGCTCGAGCGTCGACGGCGTCTACGCCGCGGGTGAGATCACCTCGATCGGCGGCAGCGACGCGGCCCTCTACGAGGGGCAGATTGCGGGCCACTGCGCAGCCGGCGGCGACGTCGTCGACCCCGAACTGCGTCGCGCGGTGCGACAGCGCGCCACCTTCACCCATTTCGCCGGCCGCCTCGAGGCCGCCCACGGCATCCGACCCGGATGGACTTCCTGGCTCAGTGATGACACGACGCTCTGCCGCTGCGAAGAGACGAGCGTGAAGAGCTTCCGCGACGCCGTCGCGGTGACGGGTTCGGCGGGCATCCGATCGACGAAGCTCACGACGCGGGCCGGCCTCGGCATCTGTCAGGGGCGCATTTGCGGTCGCAACGTCGAGGCGCTGCTCGTGGAGGCGACCGGCGATGCCGTCGGCGACGGCGCACGCACCGACCGGCGCCCGATCGTCGCGCCCATCCGCCTCGCCGACCTCGCCACCGCTGGCGCCGCGGCACCCATCAACAGCACCGAAGAAAGCGATAGCTGATGCGTTCGAAACTCCTGTTCTCTGCCGTTGACTCGCACACCGAGGGCATGCCGACGCGCGTCGTCACGGGCGGATTTGCGCCGATCCCCGGCGAGACGATGAACGACAAGCGCCTCTACTTCCAAGAACACCTCGACCACCTGCGCCGGCTGCTCATGACCGAGCCGCGCGGCCACGGCGCCATGAGTGGGTCGATCGTCATGCCGCCGACCCGTGAGGACTGCGACTTTGGCGTGCTCTACATCGAGGTCTCGGGCCTATTGCCGATGTGCGGACACGGGACGATCGGTACCGCGACGGTGCTCGTCGAGACCGGCATGGTCGAGGTCGTCGAGCCCGTCACCACCATCCGCCTCGACACCCCCGCCGGCCTCGTCATCGCGCGCGTCGCGGTGTCCGACGGCCACGCCGACTCGGTCACGATCGAAAACGTGCCGAGCTACACCGAGCGGCTGGATGCGCAGGTCGAGGTGCGGGGGCTCGGCACGGTGCCGTACTCGCTCGCGTTCGGCGGGAACTTCTACGCGATGGTCGACCTCAACGACGTCGGCATCGAGTTTGATCGAAAGAACCAGCAGCAGATTCTGCAGGCCGGCCTGAAGATCATGGACGCGATCAACGCGACGCAGCCGCCGAAGCACCCGACGATCGAGGGTCTCGACCACGTGCACCACGTCGAGTTCATCGCACCCGGCTCGACAGCCGAGTACTCGCGCCACGCCATGGCGATCTACCCCGGCTGGTTCGACCGCTCGCCCTGCGGCACCGGCACCTCGGCCCGCATGGCCGAGCTCTACAGCCGCGGCGAGCTGCCGCTCGACACCGACTTCATCAACGAGTCGTTCATCGGCAGCAAGTTCACGGGTCGTCTCATCGCTGAGACCAAGGTCGGCGAGTACGACGCCGTGATCCCGACGATCACCGGCCGCGCCTGGGTGACCGGCATCGGCCAGTACCTGCTCGACCCGAGTGACCCGTTCCCCGAAGGGTTCGAGTTCTAGGCGCTCACCCGCTGCAGGTCGGTCAGTCGCGCAGCAGGAACGTCGCGCCGAGCGGCGGGATGCGCAGCGCGGCCGAGTGCGAGAAGCCGTTGCAACCGTCGGCCTCGAGCCGCACCTCGGCGTTCGTCACGCCGCCGCCGCCGAATGCGATCTCGTCGGAGTTGAGCACCTCGCGCCAATTGCCCTCGGGGAGCCCGAGTCGATAATTCTCGAGCGGCTGGTTCGAGAAGTTGTGGATGCATGCGATGACGCCGCCGGAGCGATCGCGGCGCAGGTACGCGAGCAGCGAGTTGTCGCTGTCGCCGCCGCTGATCCACTGCAGGCCCGAGGGGTCGTTGTCGAGGTCCCAGAGCGCCGGCACGTCGCGGTAGAGCTGGTTGAGCTCAGCGACGTAGCGCTGGATGCCCGAGAACGTCGGGTTGTCGAGCAGCCACCAGTCGAGGCCGCGGGCCTCGCTCCACTCCCGCGTCTGCCCGAACTCCTGGCCCATGAAGAGCAGCATCTTGCCCGGGTGGCTCCACTGGTACGAGTAGAACGCGCGCAGGTTCGCGGCCTTCTGCCAGTCGTCGACCGGCATCTTCGTGAACATCGAGCCCTTACCGTGCACGACCTCGTCGTGCGAAATCGGCAGCACGTACTGCTCGCTCCACGCGTAGACGAACGAGAACGTGAGCTCGCCGTGGTGCCACTTGCGGTGAATCGGGTCCTGCTCGAAGTAGCGCAGGTTGTCGTTCATCCAACCCATGTTCCACTTCAGCCCGAAGCCGAGCCCGCCCATGCTCGTCGGCTTCGTCACGCCGGGGAAGCTCGTCGACTCCTCGGCGACCATGACGATGCCGGGGTTGCGCTTGTAGGCGGTCGCGTTGACCTCCTTGAGGAAGTCGATCGCCTCATAGTATTCGCGGCCGCCGTCTTGGTTCGGCAGCCAGTCTTCGCGCGAGTAGTCGCGGTAGAGCATTGAGGCGACGGCGTCCACGCGCAGGCCGTCGATGTGGAACTCCTCGAGCCAGTAGAGGGCGTTCGCGACGAGGAAGTTGCGCACCTGCGAGTTGCCGAAGTCGAAGACGTGGGTGCCCCAGTCCTGCTGGTCGCCGAGGCGCGGGTCGGGGTGCTCGTAGACCGGCTGGCCGTCGAAACGGGCGAGGGCGAACGCATCCTTCGGGAAGTGCCCGGGCACCCAGTCCATCAGCACACCGTAGCCGGCCTGGTGCAGCCGGTCGATGAGGTAGCGAAGTTCGTCGGGCGTGCCGAGGCGTGACGTCGGCGCGTAGTAGCCCGAGACCTGGTAGCCCCACGAGCCGCCAAAGGGGTGCTCGGCCAGCGGCATGAACTCGACGTGGGTGAAGCCCATCTCGTCGAGGTATTCGATGAGCTCGTCAGCGAGCGAGCGGTAGCTCAGGCCCTCGCGCCACGACATGGCGTGCAACTCGTAGACGCTCATGGGCGAGTTGTGTGGGTCGTGCGTCGCCCGCGACTCGAGCCAGTTGTCGTCGCCCCACTCGTACTGCGACGCGGCGGTGATGACGGATGCGGTGTTCGGCGGCACCTCGGCCGAGCGGGCGAGCGGGTCGGCCTTGTCGATCCACGCGCCCTCGGCGGTGCGGATCTGGAACTTATACGCGTGGCCTGCGGTGACGTCGGGAATAAAAAGTTCCCACACGCCCTGGTCGTTGAGCTTGCGCATCGCGTGCCGTGCGCCATCCCAGTCGTTAAACGAGCCAACGACGCGAATCGCGGCCGCGTGCGGAGCCCAGACGCTGAATGCCGTGCCGCGCACCGCATCCATCACCCGCTCGTGCGCACCAAAGCTGCGCCAGAGCTCCTCGTGCCGGCCCTCGCCGAAGAGGTAGAGGTCGGTGTCGCCGAGTGTCGGGAGGAACCGGTACGGGTCTTCGGCGACGTCGGTCGTGCCGCCTCCGTAGCGGGCCTCGATGCGGTAGGCCTGCAGCCCCTGCTCGTGGACGCCCGCCCAGATGCCGTGCGCGACGTGGGTGAGTGGCATGCGACCGCCGTCGGCGAGCAGCACCGTGACCGAGTCGGCGAGCGGGCGACGCACACGAACGCAGACGCCGCCGCCGTCGAGCTCATGCTGGCCGAGCACACCGTGTGGGCCCGAGTGGCGCCCCTCCGAAAGGGCGAGCAACTCCCCGTCGGGAATGATGGGCCCGAGATTCGGCTGGCTGGGTACAGTCGGCGTGCTCATGATGCTGCGTTCTCCTCTTCGAGGCGGATCTATCGATTTGGGTTAGCGCTGCACGTGCAGCACGTGCGCCTGGCCTGGGTCGAGGCGCACGTAGTTCGACGAGCGCCACGTCCACCGCTGCCCGCTGAGCAGATCGACGACGCCGAAGGCGCTCGCGGCGGGGAGCCCGAGTTTCTCGAGGTCGAGGTGCACGTTCGAGATGTTGGTGTTGGCGGTGTCGAGGTTCACGACGACGATGATCGTGTCGTCGATGCCCGTGGGGGTATAGGCACCCGAGAGGTGCTTCGAGAACGTGAGGATCTGGTCGTAGTCGGCGTCGTGCGCCTCGAAGTTGCGCAACTGCGCGAGGGCCGGATGCGCGTGGCGAATCTCGTTGAGCTTCGTGATGAGTGGGGCGAGCGACGAGCCGTCGGCCTCGCGGGCGGCCCAGTCGCGCTCTTTGTACTCGTACTTCTCGTTGTCGATGTTCTCTTCGGAGCCGGGGCGGGCGACATTCTCGACGAGCTCGTAGCCGGCGTATACGCCCCAGTTTGGTGTGGCAGTGGCCGCGATGACCGCCCGCGCCTCGTAGGCGGCTCGGCCGCCGTGCTGGAGGTACTCGGTGAGAATGTCGGGGGTGTTCACGAAGAGGTTCGGCCGCATGAAGTGGCTCGTCTCGTGCGACACCGAGGTGAGGAACTCCTCGAGCTCCTCGCGCGTGTTGCGCCACGTGAAGTACGAGTAGGACTGCTGGAAACCGGCCTTCGCGAGCGACTGCATCACCGCGGGGCGCGTGAATGCCTCGGCGAGGAAGATCACCTCGGGGTGCCGGGCGTTGACCTCGTGGATCAACCACTCCCAGAACTGCAGCGGCTTCGTGTGCGGGTTGTCGACACGGAAGATGTGCACGCCGAGGCCGATCCAGTATTCGACCGTCTCGAACACCTCGCGGTAGATGCCCGCGCGGTCGTTGTCGAAGTTGATCGGGTAGATGTCCTGGTACTTCTTCGGCGGGTTCTCGGCGTAGGCGATGGTGCCATCGGCGAGCGTCGTGAACCATTCGGGGTGCTCGGCGACCCACGGGTGGTCTGGCGTCGCCTGCAGCGCGAGGTCGAGCGCGACCTCGAGGCCGAGTTCCTCCGCCCGCGCGACGAAGGCGGTGAAGTCGTCGGTCGTGCCGAGGTCGGGATGCACCTCACGGTGGCCGCCCTCGGCCGCGCCGATCGCCCACGGCGAGCCCGGGTCGTTCGGCCCTGCATTGAGGGTGTTGTTCGGGCCCTTGCGGTTCGTGCGGCCAATCGGGTGGATCGGCGGGAGGTAGACGACGTCGAAGCCCATCGCGGCAACGCCGTCGAGGCGGGATGCGGCGCTGCGGAACGTGCCCGAGATCCAGCTGCCGTCCGGGTTGCGACGCGCGCCCTCCGAACGGGGGAATAGCTCGTACCAGGCGCTGAAGCCGCTGCGCTCGCGCTCGACGCGGATCTCGCGGGTATCGGACGCCGTGACCAGCGAACGAACCGGGTGCTGCGCGAGCAGCCCGAGCACCACATCCGTCGTCGCGGCGGCGAGGCGCTCTTGCCCCGCGCGCGTGGTCTCACGGGCAACGAGTGCGGCCCGCAGGAGCGTGTCGCGCTCGGCCTCGCTGAGGTCGGCGTCGGCCGCGGCGCGCTCGAGCACGCGGGCGCCCTCTTCGAGCATGAGCTCCACGTCGATGCCGGCGGGAACCTTGATCTCGGCATTGTGCCGCCAAGTGGCGAAGTCGTCGGCCCAGGCTTCGACGTGCCAGCTCCAGGTGCCGACGGCCGTGACCTGCGCCGACGCGACCCACTCGTCGAGGCCGGGGCGGCCGGGGCGCATGCGGATGCGCTCGGTCACGTCTTCGGGCGAGGTGAGCACGATCTCGGCGCCGATGAGGTCGTGGCCCTCGCGGTACGCGACCGCTTGGAAGGGCACGACCTCACCGACCGAGGCGCGGGACGGGAACCGGTTGTCGTCGAGCTGCGGCTGCAGCTGCATCACGGGAATCCGCCCGTAGCGCGGCCTGTAGTCGCCCGGGAACTCGTGGAGGTCATTCGCGTTGTTGCCAGCTGTCATTGCCACATTTTCGACGCTAGCAACAGCGGGCGAAGCTTGCCTGGGTTTGTGCGGCTGCCGGCGCGACTATTCGTCGGTGACCGCCGCGTAAATCCGCATCGACGGCCCGACCATGCGCAGACGGTCGCCGGGCACGAGCACGCTCATCGCATCCGAGTCGATTTCGGCCACCTGCTCGGTGCTCGAATCCCAGAGCAGGCGGTAGCCGTCGATCTTCGGGCCGAGCGGGATGCGAAAAGGCGCCGGGTCTTCGACACCGTGAATGAGCACGAGCACACGGTCGCGGCCGTCGCCCGGCAGCTCGGTTGAGGCGAGGAACTGCAGCGAGCGCAGCGTCGGGGTGTGCCACTGCCAGTCGTGCATCGGCTCGCCGAGCGGGTCGAACCAGCTCAGGCGGGCGGCCTCGGAGCGCGTGGTGTCGGTGTGGTTGAAGCGGCGCGGCCGCAGCACCGGATGCTCCTGCCGCAGCTGAATGAGTCGGCGCACGTGCGGAATCAGGGCTTCCTGCGGGCCGGTGAGGTTCCAATCGACCCAGCCGAACTCGGCGTTGTCCTGGTTGTACGGGTTGTTGTTGCCGCGCTGCGTGCGCCCGAACTCGTCGCCGGCGACGAGCATCGGCACGCCGGCCGAGATGAGCAGCGTGCCGAGCAGATTGCGGATCGCGAGCTGGCGGCTGCGGTCAATCAGCGGGTCGGCGCTGTCGCCCTCGCGGCCGAAGTTGAACGAGCGGTTGTCGTTCGTGCCGTCGCGCCCGAGCTCGCCGTTGAGGAGGTTGTGCTTGACGTTGTAACTCACGAGGTCGCGCAGCGTGAAGCCGTCGTGGGCGGTGATGAAGTTGATCGAGGCGAGCGGGCCGCGGACATCGTTGAAACGATCGGATGACCCCGCCATCGCGGTCGACAACTCGCCGAGTCCCTGGCGGTGCTGGCCGGTGATGCGCGCCTGCGAGAAGCTGTGCACCCAGAAGCTGCGCACGCGGTCGCGGAACTCGTCGTTCCACTCGGCCCAGCTGAACTCCTCGTCGCCGGGGAAGTTGCCGGTCTGCCAGCCGCCGGTGCCGACGTCCCACGGCTCGGCGATGAGCTTTGTTTCGCGCAGCACTGGGTCGTTCGTCATCGCCTGCAGCAGCGGGTGGTCGCGGTGGTAGGCGTGGTCGGCGCCACGGCCGAGCGTCACGGCGAGGTCGAAGCGGAAGCCGTCGACGCCGAACTCCTCGGTCCAGTACCGCAGCGAGTCGAGCACGAGGCGTTGCGCGGCCGGCAGGTTCGTGTCGAGCGAGTTGCCGCAGCCGGTGACGTCGAGCAGCTGCTCGCCGTCGAGGTGGCGGTAGTAACTCGCGCGGTCGATGCCAGCGAACAGCACGGGCTCGCCGGTGTCGCCCTCGTCGGCGGTGTGGTTGTAGACGACGTCGAGCAACACCTCGATGCCCGCGTCGTGCAGCGTCTGCACCATCGACTTGAATTCGCGGGCGACCGCCTCGGGCCCAGCGGCCCGCGCATCCGCCGTCGCATACTCGGCGTGCGGCGCGAAGAAACCGAGCGTGTTGTAGCCCCAGTAGTTCGTCGTGTCGGCGCGACGCAGGTGCGTCTCGCTCGTGAACGACTGCACGGGCAGCAGCTCGACGGCGGTGATGCCGAGGCGCTGCAGGTGGGCGATGATGTTCGGATGCGCGAGGCCGGCGTAGGTGCCGCGCAGCGGTTCAGGCACGAACTCGGCGAGCTTCGTGAAGCCCTTCACGTGCAGCTCGTAGATGACCGAGTCCTGCAGCTTCGTCGCGGGCTTCGGCGACCAGTCGAATGCCTCTGGCTCGGTGACGACCGCGACCCAGCGCTGCTCACGCGCATCCCCGAGGTTTTCGACCGAGCGGGCGTATGGGTCGAGCACGAAGCGCTCGGGGTCAAAGCGGTGCACGCCGCCGCTCGGGCCGTCGACCGAAAGCGCGTAGCGGCGGCCGGGCGTCAGCCGATCGCACGTGACCGACCAGATGTCGCCGTCGCGGCGCATCCGCACGCGCTCGGCAATCTCGCCGGCGTCGTCGAAGAGCACGAGCGCCATATCGCTCGCGTGGTGGGACCAGACCCGGAGCGTGCCCGTGTGGAGTCCGAGTGGGGGAAGGTCGTGTGCCTGCATCGGTCACCGATTTTACAATTAGGAGTATGCCGATCTATTTGGATCATGCGGCGACCACGCCGATTCGCCCCGCAGCCCGCGACGCCTGGCTTGCGGCGCACGAACGCGTGGGCAACCCCGCCTCCATTCACGCCCACGGGCAGAGCGCCCGCGCGAGCCTCGAGTCATCGCGCGAACGCCTCGCGCGGCACCTCGGTGCGCAGACGATCGAGGTCGTACTGACCTCCGGCGGCACCGAGTCGATCAACCTCGCGATCAAGGGGTTTTGGTGGGCGGCGAACCCGGTGCCCGGCGCGCCCGCTCGGCCGCGCATCCTCACCACCCGGGCCGAACACCACGCGACGCTCGACGCGGTCGAGTGGCTCGTCGCGCACCAAGGCGCCGAGGTCGGGTTCGTGCCGGTGGATGCGCGGGGGCGCGTCGACCTGGATGCGCTCGAGCGGCTGCTCGCCGAGGGCGCCGATCGCACCGCGGTGATTTCGGTGTTGCACGCCAATAACGAGGTGGGCACGGTACAGCCGGTGGCCGAACTCGGCGAACTCGGGCGGCGGTTTGGCGTGCCGGTGCACATCGATGCGGTGGCGTCGCTCGGGCACGATGATGTTGATCTGCGCGGCTGGGGTGTGCAGGCGGTGAGCGTGTCGGCGCACAAGGTCGGCGGGCCCGTCGGCGTGGGCGCGCTCGTGGTGTCGCGGGATGCGACGCTCGAGGCGCTCGTGCACGGCGGCGGCCAGCAGCGCGGGCTGCGCAGCGGCACACAGGATGTTGCGGGCGCGGCGGCGTTTGCGGCGGCGCTCGACGAGGCAGCCGACCCCGCCGAGCGCGAGCGCCTACGCGCGCTGCGCGATGCGCTCATCCAAGGAATTCGCGAGGCGATTCCCGAAGCGCGGCTGCGCGGGGCCGACCCGGCCGGCGGTGCGGCTGCGCGGCTCGTGAACAACGTGCACTTCACGTTCCCGGGCGCGCAGGGCGACTCGCTCCTCTATCTGCTCGACATGGCGCAGCTGTCGGCGTCGACCGGCTCGGCGTGCCAGGCGGGCATCCCCGAACCGAGCCACGTGCTGCTCGCGATGGGCGACGACGAGGCGACCGCCCGCGGTGCCCTGCGCTTCACCCTCGGCTGGGACTCGACCTCCGCCGACGTCGCGGCCCTCCTCGAGGCTCTCCCCGCCGCCTACAACACGGCCCGCCGCGCGGGCCTCAGCAACCGCCCCCGCTAACCCCGCCCGAGCGGCTGCGTGCCCTGCGTACTTGCGCCGCCTGAGAGATTCAGCCCCAAGTAGTTGCGTGTCTGAGAGGTTGAGTGGTCGTTTTTTGTAGTTTCCAGGCACTGGAAACTACAAAAA
>NZ_JASCYH010000018.1:0-46033 GCF_030011715.1 Gulosibacter sediminis
TTTCGGTGGTTTTAGCGAGATGGAAACGCCCGGTTACATTCCGAACCCGGAAGCTAAGCGTCTTTGCGCCGATGGTACTGCAAGGGGGACCTTGTGGGAGAGTAGGACACCGCCGAACTTAACTTAAGAGAAGGGGTTCCCCATTATGGGGAACCCCTTCTTGCTTTTTCCGGACGTTGTATCGAGCCCCGGCCGGAGCCGGAGCTCTGGGATTAGTGGCTCTTCGGACATTCGGTGGGGTCATGGGGTGAGTCCGCCGGCGGCGAGGAGCATTCGTAGGCGGTAGTTCTCGCGGTTGCGGAAGCCGCGAGCGAGGCGACGATGCAGCTCGATGATCCCGTTGATTGCTTCGGTGCCGCCGTTGTTTGCTCGGCTGGTGGTGAAGTAGGCGAGGAACGCTGAGCGCCAGCGTCGCAGGGTGCGGCCGAGGCGTGCGATCTCGGGGATCGGACAGGTGTGGAACGACTCGACGACCTTCTCGGCGATCTGTCGCCCCTCAGCGAGGTCCTTCTGGTGATAGGCCGAGCGAAGTTGCTGCGCGCACTGCCATGCGACGAACACCTCGTCGTGGGCCGGGTTCGCCTCGATGGCTGCGGTCAGGCGCGCCCACTGCTTGTCGGTGAGGTTCTCAGCCCCGGCGCGGAGGATGGTCTGGATCCCGTAGAGCGGATCACCTTTCCGACCGCGATGGCCGAGAGTGTCTTGCTGGACCCGACGGCGAACCTCGTCGACCGCGACGGTGCCGAGCTTGACGACATGGAACGCGTCCAGCACGGCGGTGGCATCTTGCAGTTGGTCGTCGATCGCGGTCTTGTAACCGGCGAACGGATCCAGCGCCGCGACCTTCACCTGCTCGCGGAATGCGTCGCCACGTGCGCTGAGCCAGGTCGCGTAGGCCTTCCCCGACCTGCCCGGCACGAGGTCCAACAGCCGGGCCCGCGTCTTCCCGGTGCTGTCGCGGGTGAGGTCGACCATCCCGGTCAGCTCTTTCGGACCGCGCTTGCGCGGGTCGACGTGATGCCAGATGTGCTCGTCAACGCCCAGCGTTGTCACGTTCTCGAACCGGGACTCATCGGCCGCGAGCTTCACAAGCTCCGGCTCGACGGCCCGCCACACCGTCTTCCACGACGTGCCCAGCTGGCGACGCAGTCCTTCGATCGTGGCGTGTTCGCGACGCAGCTGACCGACTGCCCAGACGACCGCGCGTCGGGTGAGTGCCCCACGCGGGGCGACAAGAGACGGCAGCTGTTCCACGAACGTCTGTCGTGCACAGCCCGACTCGTCGCACCGCCAGACTCGCTGCCGCCACACGATTCGCACCCGTGTCATGCCGGGCACGTCATGAAGCAGCCGGCGGCGACGTCCACGGCCGGTCGCGACGGTCCCGCACGACGGGCAACCGGCAGGCGCCGCAGGACTCGAGACCGTCACGATCAGTAGTCCGTTGCGGCGGTCCACGTGCTCGACATGGACGCCGTCGAGGCCGAGCAGGAGGTCGCAGCGGGAACACGGGTCAGTGGCAGAGCGCGCGTCAGCGCACCCCGAAGTAGGGTGAAGCACGTCGAGGTCCTCGTAATGGATCAGGTGGTTAGCGCTTCTGATCCTCGGGGACCTCGACCCCTAGCCGTCGAACCTCACCCGGCGAGCCCTACCCCCACCGAATGTCCGAAGAGCCGGATTAGTTGGGGAAGTCGACCGTCGTGTGTTCACGCGCGAACTCGAGCGTTTCGCGAAGCATGTGCAGGCGCTTTGCTTCGTCCTTTCGCGCCGAGCGGGTATTCACCTCGGCGACGACTTGGCCATCCCAGCCGCGTTCAGCGAGGTAGCGCAGCGTCTTTTCAACGGGCTGGCCGCCTTGACCGGGCATCCTGTGCTCGTCAAAGAGGCGCTTCTTGCCGTTTGGCGCTTCGCCATCGCAGAGGTGGACGTGGCGGAGGCGGTCGCCGGCCGCCTCCGCCATCTCGAACGAGTCGTCGCCAGAGAGCGCGGCGTGCGAGAAATCGAGGGTGATCGACTCGACGTTCATCTCGATCGGGTTGGTGCCGGGTAGATAGGCCTTCTGGCTACCGGCGACGTTCCACGGGAACATGTTCTCGACGGCCATGGCGATGCCGGAGTCGTGCTCGAGCTTCGTTACGAGCTCCTCGAAGCGAGTGGCGTATTGGCCCTGCCAGCGAAACGGCGGGTGCACGACCACCGTCGTCGCGCCGACCTCATGCGCGAGGTCAACGGTGCGCACCAGCTTTTCGTCGGGCTTGGTGCCCCACACGAACTGTGTATAGAACAGCACCGGCGCGTGAATCGACAGTACGGGCAGTTCGAAGCGATGCGACAGCGCACGCAGCATGTGCGGGTTGCGTGAGTCGTTTTCCGTCGACACCATCACCTCCATGCCGTCGTAGCCGGCGACCGCCGCAATCTGGAAGGACTGCGCCGTTGGTTTGGGGAAAGTGCACGAGGTGCTCATACCGATCTTGATCATCGCGGTCAGCGTAACCCCACACCCTTGCGAGCCGGTAGAATGGTTGAAGTTGTGGCTCGAATAGATGGGAGATGCGGATGGCTTTCCTGCTCGCGCTCTTCGCAGTAGCGAGCGTCGGCATGCCACTCCTCCGCAAACTCCCCGGCACCTCCCTCTTCTACGTCGGCGCAGCAGTGTCGGCGGTAGCTGCCATCTGGACCGCGAGCCACGCGCCGCAGGTCTTCGCCGGCGAAACCTGGCGCGTGTCGTACCAGTGGCTGCCGCAGCTCGGCATGAACTTCGACTTCCGCATTGACGCCCTGAGCTGGGTGCTCGCGATGATCGTGACTGCTATCGGCTCGCTCGTGCTGCTCTACTGCGCGAGTTACTTCACGAAGGATGAGCCCGGACTCGGCCGTTTCGCTGGCGTCTTGCTCGGCTTCGCGGGCGTCATGTTCGGTCTCGTCACGACCGACAATATTTACCTGATGTTCGTGTTCTGGGAGGCCACGAGCATCCTCTCGTACCTGCTCATCGGTCACTACACCGGTCGACGCCCGTCGCGGGGTGCCGGCGATGCAGGCGCTGCTCGTCACGACGCTGGGTGGGCTCGCAATGCTCGTCGGCCTGGTGATGTTGCACGTCGCGGCCGGCTCGGCGCTTTTCAGCCAGATCCTCACCGCGGACATCCCTCACAACGGCTTCCTCATCACGGCGCTCATCCTCGTGATCGTCGGCGCGCTGACCAAGTCGGCGCAGTTGCCGTTCCACTTCTGGCTTCCCGGCGCCATGGCTGCGCCGACCCCGGTCTCTGCCTACCTCCACGCCGCCTCGATGGTGAAGGCCGGCGTCTACCTCGTGTTGCGACTCGTGCCTTCCTTCAGCGATGTGCCTGGATTCTCCGAGACGCTCGTCATCATCGGTGTCTCTACGATGCTGGTCGGCGGGTGGCGTGCGCTACGGCAGTTCGACCTCAAGCTGATTCTCGCCTACGGCACGGTGTCGCAACTCGGCTTCATGATGACCATCGCTGGCTTCGGCGGGCGCGACGCAGTGCTCGCCGCCGTCGCCATGGTGATCGGCCACGCGCTGTTCAAAGCTGCGCTGTTCCTCATCGTCGGCATCATCGACCACCAACTGGGTACCCGTGACATTCGTAAGATTTCCGGTCTCGGGCGTAGCGCTCCGGTTCTTGCCGTCACCGCGATCATTGCGGCCGCATCGATGGCGGGCATCCCGCCGCTGTGGGGCTTCGTGGCGAAAGAGGCCGTGTTTTCGAGTTTCATCGAGGCTGCCTCGGCAGGCGATTCGTGGGGCTGGGTCGCGCTCATCGGCACCGCGATCGGTTCGATCCTCACCGTCGCGTACACCTGTCGCTTTCTGTACGGTGCCTTCGCGACGAAGCGCGGCGTCGACCCGGTGGTCAAGGCGACGAGCCACATCGAAGACCTGATCTCGCCGTTGATCCTCGTCGTCGCGACCGTCGTCATCCCGTTCTTTGCGACGCCGATCGATCACCTCATCGCGCAGTTCGCCGACACCGCGCCCGCCATCGAGTCCGGGGAGCCCTACCACCTCGCGATCTGGCACGGCCTCGAGCCGGCACTCTTGCTCTCGGCACTCACACTGCTGGGCGGTCTCGGGCTGTTCGCCGGGCGCCGCAAGGTCGAGCACGCTCAGTCGTTCATGCCCGCCGTCTTCGAGGCGGCTCGCGGCTACTGGCTGTCGCTGCGCATCGTTGACTCGGTCGCAGCCCGCGTCACCTCGAGCACCCAGCGCGGTTCGCTGCCCTTCTACCTCGCGATCATCTTCATCGTGCTCGCGGCCGCCATTGTCGTGCCGCTACCGTTCATCGACTACTCGCAGCTCGACCTCACCCTTGAGTTCTCGTGGTTGCAGCTCGCGATCGTGGCGGTGCTCGTGCTCGCATCCATTGCCGTGACGCAGACCAAGCGACGCTTCCACGGTGTGATCCTGGTTAGCGCGACGGGCTACGGCATTTCGATCATCTTTGCCCTGCACGGGGCTCCCGACCTCGCGATGACGCAGGCGCTCATTGAGACGCTCTCGCTCGTCGTGTTCGTGCTCGTGCTGCGTCGGCTGCCGGCGAAGCACGCGCACATCGATAACAACCTGCCGTCATGGCTGCGCTGGGTGATTGCGTTCGCCGTGGCGATTGCCATCGGCGTTATCACCGCCCTCGCGATGGGTTTCCGCATCGCACCGTCCGACGGCCTCAGCTTTGCCGAACTCGCGGTCGAGGGTGGGCACGGGTACAACGTCGTCAACGTCACCCTCGTCGACATTCGCGGCTGGGACACGATGGGCGAGCTGTCGGTGCTTATTGCCGCCGCGACCGGTGTCGCGAGCCTCGTCTACCTCAGCGCGCGTGGCTCGCAGCGACAGACGCCACCACCACCGCGACCCCCGTTGAAGAAGCGCACGGCCATGCTGCAGAAGTTCGGCGAGGACCGCCGCGCCTGGCTCATCGCCGGTAATTCGCTCGCCCCCGACAACCGTTCGATCGTGGTCGAGGTCGTCGTCCGGCTCATCTTCCACGGCCTGTTCATCATGTCGCTCTACTTGCTGTTTGCCGGGCACAACTCGACCGGCGGCGGTTTCGCCGGTGGCGTCGTCGCGGGCCTTGCGCTCGCCGCGCGCTACCTCGCGGGCGGCCGTGAGGAGCTTGACGCCGCCGTGCGGGTCGACGCCGGCCGCTTGCTCGGCATCGGTATGGTGCTGGCGGCCGGCTCGGCCCTCGCGCCGATGCTGTTTGGCCACCCGCCGCTGATGAGCTTCTGGATCGACAGCGACGTCGCGGGCATCGGTCAGATCGTCTTCGTTACCTCGACAATCTTCGACATCGGCGTCTACCTCATCGTGATCGCCCTGGTCATCGACATCCTGCGCTCGCTCGGCTCCGAGCTCGACATCCAGGCCGAGGAAGAGCAACTCGGCCAGCGCAACGTCGCCGCGACCGTCATCGACGACGCCGAGATTCGCGGCGCCACCCCGGTCGATGACGCGACTGCGGGCTCACGGCCGACGGCCCGCCGACACGACGGGGGTGCCCAGCGATGACTCTCAACGTCATGCTGCTCATCGGCATGGTCATCATGTACGCCTGTGGCGTCTACATGCTGCTCGAGCGCAGCTTTACCCGCATGATTCTCGCCGTGATGCTCGTGGGCAACGCGACGAACATCCTCATCTTCCTTACCTCGGGCAGCTTCGGCGACGCCCCGATCATGGGCGACGGCGCCAACCCGTCCACGTTTTCCGACCCGCTGCCGCAGGCGTTCATCCTCACCGCGATCGTCATCACGTTCGCGACGACGGCGTTCATGCTCGCGCTGCTGTACCGCTCATGGCGTCTCGCGCACGGCGACGAGGTCGACGACGATGACGACTCGATCTCGCTGCGGGACGTCGACCCCGAAGAGGACGACGAGGTCTTCGACGAAGACGAATCTGGCGACACCGAGTTCGGTGACGGCGCCGAAGCGGCCATCAAGGGCGCACGTACCAAGGAAGAACTCGACGCGAAGAACGGGGGGGATGTATGACATGGCTCGTTCCCCTCGTCGTGCTCGTGCCGCTCCTCGGCGCCGCGATCACGCTGACCGCCGCGCGTCGGCAGCGGCTGCAAATTGTGTTCGCGAGCATCACGATGGTCATCGCCCTCGCGATCTCGATCGCGCTGCTCATCGCGGTGCACCAGACCGACCAGGCGCTTGTGATCCAGGTCGGCGGATGGGCGGCGCCGTTCGGCATCTCGCTCGTCGTCGACCGCCTCTCGGCGCTCATGGTGCTCGTCACGAGCATCGTGCTCATCGCGGTGATGGCGTTCTCGATCGGCCAGGGCTCCACCGACGGCGACGGCGAGACGCCGGTGTCGATCTTCTATCCGACGTATCTCGTGCTTGCGGCCGGCGTCTACAACGCGTTCATCGCGGGTGACCTGTTCAACCTCTACGTCGGGTTCGAGATCCTGCTCGTCGCGAGCTTCGTGCTCATCACGCTCGGCGGCACGGCTTCGCGCATCCGGGCCGGCATCACCTACATCGTTGTGTCGCTCGTCTCATCGCTTATTTTCCTCGCGGCGATCGCGGCGATCTTCGCCGCCGTCGGCACCGTCAACTTCGCCGAGATCGCGGTGCGCATGGCCGAGCTGCCGCAAGAGGTGCAGCTGCCGCTGCACTTGCTGCTGCTCGTCGGCTTCGGTATTAAGGCCGCGCTCTTCCCGCTCTCGTTCTGGCTGCCCGACTCGTATCCCTCGGCGCCCGCGCCGGTCACGGCCGTGTTTGCCGGCTTGCTGACCAAGGTCGGTGTCTACGCAATCTTGCGCTCGGAGTCGCTGCTCTTCAGTAAAAATGACATCTCGGTGCTGCTCATCATCGTGGCGATGCTGACGATGGTGATCGGTATTCTCGGTGCGGTCGCCCAGGCGGGCATCCGCCGTATGCTCTCGTTCACGCTCGTGAGCCACATCGGCTACATGATCTTCGGTATCGCGCTCGGCACCCAGACGGGCTGGGCCGCGACGGTCTACTACATCGCGCACCACATTCTCGTGCAGACCGCGCTGTTCCTCGTGACCGGTCTGATCGAGCGCATCGCGGGCACCGCGACGCTGACGCACCTCGGCGGCATGCTCGTGCGCTCGCCGTTCGTGGCCGTGCTGTTCTTCATCCCGATGCTCAACCTCGGGGGCATCCCACCCTTCTCGGGCTTCATCGGCAAGCTCGGCCTGTTCATCGCGGGTGCCGAGGGCACCGCGCTGTCGGTGCCGCAGTGGCTGGTCTGGGTGGGCATCGGCATCGGTGCGCTCACGAGCCTGCTCACGCTCTACGCCCTCATCCGCGTCTGGAGCCTCGGCTTCTGGCGCTCGCAGGAGGAGGTGACCGGCTTCGAGTCGCCGCTCACCTCGCACCTCGAAGAGACGCTCGACGGCGAGGTCGTCGTCGAGCGCAAGGCGAACTCGATGGTCATGAATATCGCCACCGCGGCCATGGTGCTCGTCACCGTCTGCATGACGATTTTCGCCGGCCAGATCTACGAGTTTGCGAGCGCGGCCGCGGCCAACCTCACGATCCCCGAGCACTACATCGATATCGTGGCCGGAACAGAAGGGACGAAGCCCTAATGTCTGCCGATCCACACATTCGTGCCGAGCGCCTCCAGCGCCCGGGCGTGGCCGTCATGACGCAGTTGCCGCTGCTCATCGGGCTCGTCGTGCTCTGGGTCGTGCTGTGGGGTCACCTCGACGTCATCAGCGCCGTCACGGGCATCATCTTCTCGCTGCTCGTCGTGCGCATGTTCTCGCTACCGCCGGTGTTGCTGTCGGGGCGCATCCACGTCTGGTACACCATCGTGCTGCTCGCGAAGTTCTTCTGGTGGCTCATCGGCTCGACGTTCCAGATGGCCTGGCTCGCGATGCGGCCCAAGGCGGTGCCGCAAGCGTCGATACTCGCAGTGCGGATGCGCGTGCACTCCGACTGGTTGCTCACGCTCACCGCCGAGATCAACATGCTCGTGCCGGGCTCAGTCGTCGTCGAGGTCGACCGGCTGCGCAGCATCCTCTACCTGCACGTGCTCGATGCCGACACCGACGAGAAGATTCAGCGGGCCCGCCTCGCCGCCGAGCAGATCGAGGACGCCATCGTGGTCGCGCTCGGCAACCACGAGGACATCGCGCTCATCAACGACGACCGGCGCCTGCACGATCGACCCCTGCTCTTCGCCTCGCGGGAGCAGCAGAGCTACGAGGTACTGCGCGAGGCCGATCGCAAGGCCCGCCAAGCCGAATGGGAGGCGGAACTCTGATGGAACCGCTATTCACCGTGCTGATCTGGCTCATCGGGGCGTTCTTCGCCTCGGCGGCCCTGATGTCGCTCATCCGCATCATCCGCGGGCCGAGTGTCGTCGACCGCATGGTCGGCTCCGACACGCTCGCGACCGTGCTCATCTGCGTGCTCTCGGCCGACATGGCCCTGCGCGGCCACACCACGACCCTGCCGCTCGTGCTCGGCCTCGCGATGACCGCGTCGATCGGCACCATGGCGGTAGCCCGCTTTGTCTCGCGCGGCCGCTCGGACAACTCGATCAACTCGAGCACATCCGACCAGGCGCTCCCTGAGCACGACGACGTCGAGCGGCACCGCGACGCCGACGGCTCGATCGGGCATGAGGACGCGGCGCGGCACGAGCTCGCCCACGATGTGGTAGCCCGGGAGGTGCGGAGTGAGCGGTAACACCTGGCTCGATCTCGCCACGATCATCTTCGTGCTCGCGGGTGCGTTCCTGTCGTTCACCGCGGGCCTTGGCCTGCTGAGGTTCCCCGATATGATCGCGCGCCTGCACGCGCAGTCGAAGCCCCAGGCGGCCGGGTTGCTGTTCATCCTCGTCGGCGTCGCGCTGCAGCAGACCGACGCGTGGACGATCGCGTTCCTCGTGCCGATTGTCATATTCCAGTTCCTCACCACCCCCGCCGCGGGTATGGTGCTCGCGCGCGGCGGCTACCGATCCCGTCACTTTGAGCACGTCGAGCTGCGCATCGACGAACTCGAGGACGAGGTCAAGCGCGCCCAGCGTGCTGAGGAAGAAGAAGCGGCTCGCGAGCGGGTCAGGATCGCCGATGACGCCGCCGATGCGCCCGAGCCTGAGTCGCGAAATCCGAACGCACCCAAGCTATAGACTTGGCTCATGACCGAGCAAGCTTCTGCATCCACCAACGGCGTTGACATCAAGCCGAAGTCCCGCGTCATTACCGACGGCATCGAGGCCACCGCGTCGCGCGGCATGCTTCGCGCGGTCGGGATGGGCGATGACGACTGGGCGAAACCCCAGATCGGTATTGCGAGCTCGTGGAACGAAATCACCCCCTGCAACTTGAGCCTTGACCGCCTCGCGCAGGGCTGCAAGGAGGGCGTGCACGCCGGCGGCGGCTACCCGCTGCAGTTCGGCACCGTCTCGGTCTCCGACGGCATCTCGATGGGCCACGAGGGTATGCACTTCTCGCTCGTGTCGCGCGAGGTCATCGCCGACTCGGTCGAGACCGTGATGGAGGCCGAGCGCCTCGACGGCTCGGTGCTGCTGGCCGGTTGCGACAAGTCACTGCCCGGCATGCTC
Source organism: Gulosibacter sediminis (assembly GCF_030011715.1). Lineage (NCBI taxonomy): Bacteria > Bacillati > Actinomycetota > Actinomycetes > Micrococcales > Microbacteriaceae > Gulosibacter > Gulosibacter sediminis. Next base: position 9,593 of record NZ_JASCYH010000018.1, read on the forward strand.
ATGGCGGCCGCGCGCCTCAAGCTCGCGAGCGTGTTCCTCTACGCCGGGTCGATCTACCCCGGCAAGGTGCGCCTCACCGACGGCACTCTGAAGGAGAACGTCACGGTCATCGACGCCTTCGAAGCCGTCGGCGCCTGCAAGGCGGGCCTCATGAGCGAGGAAGACCGCAAGCGCATCGAAGAGGCTATCTGCCCTGGCGAGGGCGCCTGCGGCGGCTTCTACACCGCGAACACCATGGCCTCGGTCGCCGAGGCCCTCGGCATGTCGATCCCGGGGTCGGCCGCGCCCGCATCGGCCGACCGTCGCCGCGACTACTACGCCCACAAGTCGGGCGAGGCGGTCGTGAACATGCTGCGCCTCGGCATCACCACCGAACACATCCTCACGAAGAAGGCATTCGAGAACGCGATCGCCGTCGTCATGTGCATGGGCGGCTCGACGAACGCCGTGCTGCACCTGCTCGCCATCGCGCACGAGGCCGAGGTTGAGCTCACCCTCGACGACTTCAACCGCATCGCCGACAAGGTGCCGCACCTCGCCGACATGAAGCCCTTCGGTCAGTACGTCATGAATGACGTCGACCTCGTCGGCGGCATCCCCGTCGTCATGAAGGCGCTGCTCGACGCGGGCATGATCCACGGCGACGCGCTCACCTGCACCGGCAAGACCGTGGCCGAGAACCTTGCCGAGCTCTCGCCCGAGCCGCTCGACGGCGAGGTCATCCACACCCTCGACAACCCGATCCACGAGAAGGGCGGCATCTCGGTGCTGCACGGCACGCTCGCCCCCGAGGGCGCCGTCGTGAAATCGGCCGGATTCGACCTCGACGTGTTCGAAGGCCCGGCGCGCGTGTTCGAGCGCGAGCGTGAGGCTATGGATGCGCTGACCCGGGGCGAGATCCACCACGGCGACGTCGTGGTGATCCGCTACGAAGGTCCGAAGGGTGGCCCTGGCATGCGCGAGATGCTCGCGATCACCGGTGCGATCAAGGGAGCCGGTCTCGGCAAGGATGTACTATTGCTCACTGACGGTCGATTCTCAGGCGGCACAACTGGCCTGTGCATCGGCCACGTCGCGCCAGAGGCAGTAGATGCAGGACCCATCGCCTTTGTACGCGACGGTGATCTCATTCGGGTTGACATCGCCGCTCGGACTATGGACCTACTCGTCGACGAGTCCGAGCTCTCCTCCCGCCGTGAAGGCTGGGAACCGCTGCCTCCGCGCTATACGCGCGGTGTGCTCGCGAAGTTCGCCAAGCTTGTGCACTCCGCCTCAGAGGGTGCCGTCACGGGTTAACTCCCTTCTCACTGGAGATATCGACGCATATGACAACTCAAGTTGCACCGGAGCGGATGACGGGTGCCGCTGCCGTGGTGCGCACACTCGAACTGCTGGGCGTGACCGACGTGTTCGGTCTGCCTGGCGGCGCGATTCTGCCTGCCTACGACGCAATCCTCGACGCGAAGACGCTGAACCACATCCTCGTACGCCACGAACAGGGCGCCGGCCACGCGGCCGAGGGGTATGCCGCCGCGAGCGGGAAGGTCGGGGTGTGCATCGCCACCTCCGGCCCCGGCGCCACCAACCTCGTTACCGCGATCGCCGACGCCTACATGGACTCGGTGCCGATGCTCGCGATCACCGGCCAGGTGTTCTCGACGCTCATGGGCACCGACGCGTTCCAGGAAGCCGACATCGTCGGCATCACGATGCCCGTCACGAAGCACTCGTTCCTCGTGAAGCGTGCCGAGGACGTGCCCGGCGCGATCGCGAGCGCGTACCACCTCGCTTCGACCGGTCGACCGGGCCCCGTGCTCGTGGACATCACCAAGGACGCCCAGCAGAACGAGTTCGACTTCAGCTGGCCCGTCAAGATTGACCTGCCCGGCTACCGCCCCATCACGAAGGCGCACGGCAAGCAGATCATCGCGGCGCGCGAGGCGCTGCGCGAGGCGCGCAAGCCCGTGATTTACGCGGGCGGCGGCGTCGGCCGAGCCGGCGCATCCACCGAACTCAAGGAACTCGCGGAGCTCACCGGTGCGCCGGTCGTCACGACGCTCATGGCGCGCGGCGTGTTCCCCGACGACCACGAGCAGATGCTCGGCATGCCCGGCATGCACGGCACTGTGCCCGCGGTGCTTGCGCTACAGGAGGCCGACCTGCTGTTCACGGTCGGCGCCCGCTTTGACGACCGCGTGACCGGCAAGTCCGAACTGTTCTCGCCGAACTCGAAGGTCGTGCACATCGACATCGACCCGGCCGAGATCTCGAAGATCCGCACCGCCGACGTGCCGATCGTGGGTGACGCCAAGGAGGTGCTCGCCGACGTGATCCGCGCCGTGCGCGAGGACTCGGGCGAAAAGCCCGACCTCGGCGAGTGGTGGGAGTTCCTCAACGGGCTCCGCAACGAGTTCCCGCGCGGCTTTGCCCCGTCGACCGACGGCCTGCTCGCGCCGCAGCACATCATCGAGCGCATCAGCGACCTCACCGGCCCCGAGGCGGTTTACGCGACCGGCGTCGGCCAGCACCAGATGTGGGCGGCGCAGTTCCTCAGCCTGCAGCGGCCCAACTCGTTCCTCAACTCCGGTGGCGCCGGCACCATGGGCTACGCGGTTCCCGCGGCCATGGGCGCCAAGGTCGGCGAGCCCGACCGCGTGGTGTGGGCGATTGACGGTGACGGCTGCTTCCAGATGACGAACCAGGAAATTGCGACCTGCGTCATCAACAACATCCCGATCAAGATCGCGGTGATTAACAACTCGTCGCTCGGCATGGTGCGTCAGTGGCAGACCCTCTTCTACGACGGTCGCTACTCGCACACCGACCTCAACACGGGGCACGCCTCGGTGCGGGTGCCCGACTTCATGAAGCTCGCGGACGCCTACGGCGCCCTCGGCATTCGCGTTGAAAAAGAAGACGAGATCGACGACGCGATCAAGCTCGCGCTCGAGACGAACGACCGCCCGGTCGTCATCGACTTCGTCGTGTCGGCCGAGGCCATGGTGTGGCCGATGGTGCCGCAAGGCGTCTCGAACAGCTTCATTCGCTACGCGCGCGAAGCCAGCCCGGCCTACGAGGGGGAGTAACTCAGATGTCGAAGCACATTCTTTCGCTGCTCGTCGAAGACAAGCCCGGCCTTCTCACCCGCGTTGCGGGCCTGTTCGCACGCCGCGGCTTCAACATTGACTCACTCGCGGTCGGCGCCTCGGAGGTCGAAGGCCTCTCGCGCATGACCGTGGTCGTGAACGTCGAAGATTTCCCGCTCGAACAGGTGACGAAACAGCTCAACAAGCTGGTCAACGTCATCAAGATCGTTGAGCTCGACCCAGCCAGTGCGGTCGAGCGGGAGCACATCCTCGTCAAGGTGCGCGTGGACAAGCAGACGCGCTCCGAAGTTATCGAGGCCGTGAACCTGTTCCGGGCGCGTGTTGTGGACGTCGCCCCCGACTCGCTCGTCATCGAAACCACGGGCGACTCGGGCAAGGTTCAGGCGCTGCTGCGCATGCTGGAACCGTACGGCATCCGCGAGCTCGTGCAGTCCGGCCTAATCGCGGTTGGCCGCGGCCCCAAGTCCATCTCTGAGCGCGTGCTGCGCTAACCACAAACATCACATCCAGAACAGAATTCAAGGAGAACCGATCACACATGGCTGAGATCTTCTACGACAACGACGCAGACCTGTCGATCATCCAAGGCAAGAAGGTAGCCGTCGTCGGCTATGGCTCGCAGGGTCACGCGCACGCACAGAACCTGCGTGACTCGGGCGTCGAGGTCGCAATCGCGCTCCGCGAGGGCTCGAAGTCGGCCGCGAAGGCAGAAGAGGCTGGCTTCCAGGTGTTCACGAACGCCGAGGCCACCAAGTGGGCTGACCTCATCATGATCCTCGCGCCCGACCAGAGCCAGCGCTCGCTCTACGCCGAGGAGATCGAGCCGAACCTCACCGACGGCAAGACACTCGCCTTCGCGCACGGCTTCAACATCCGCTTCGGCTACATCACCCCGCCGGCCGGCGTTGACGTGATCCTCGTCGCCCCGAAGGCGCCGGGCCACACCGTGCGTCGCGAGTACGAGGCCGGCCGCGGCATCCCCGACATCATCGCCGTCGAGAACGACGCGTCGGGCTCGGCCTGGGAGACCGCGAAGTCGTACGCGAAGGCGATCGGTGGCACCCGAGCCGGCGTCATCAAGACGACCTTCACCGAAGAGACCGAGACCGACCTGTTCGGCGAGCAGGCCGTGCTTTGCGGTGGCATGAGCCACCTCGTGCAGGCCGGCTTCGAGGTGCTCACCGAGGCGGGCTACCAGCCGCAAATCGCGTACTTCGAGGTGCTGCACGAGCTCAAGCTCATCGTCGACCTCATGTGGGAGGGTGGCATCACCAAGCAGCGCTGGAGCATCTCAGACACCGCCGAGTACGGCGACTACGTTTCGGGCCCCCGCGTTATCGACGCGAACGTGAAGCAGAACATGCAGGGAGTGCTCGCGGACATCCAGTCGGGCGCCTTCGCGAAGCGCTTCATCGAGGACCAGGACGCTGGCGCGCCCGAGTTCAAGAAGCTCCGCGAGCAGGAGCAGGGCCACCCGATCGAGAAGACCGGTCAGGAACTGCGCAAGCTCTTCTCGTGGTCGCAGCAGGACACCGACTACACCGACGGTCAGGCCGCACGCTAGTCGCGAACACCACCCTTTTGAGGCAAGGCGCCACCCGCTCGCGGGTGGCGCCTTGCCTAGTATTGGAGGAGTGAAGAGTCTCGCGAAGCTGGTTACGTACACGAAGGAACTGAACCCCTACTACCTCGCGATCATCGTGCTGACGCTCGTCTCGGCGGCCGGCGCACTCGTCACCCCGTTCATCATCGGTGCGGCGACCGACGAGATCGTCGCGATCGTCGGCGGCGATCGCACGTTCGAGGCCGCGATCGCGGGCGTCGTGTGGCTCGCGGTCGCGTTTCTTGCGATTGAACTCGTGGTCACCGGCGCCGACGCCGCGGGCGGATACTTCGGCGACGTCATGAGCGCGAAGATGCGCTCGCTGCTGTCGACGCGCTATTACAACCAGCTGCTGCAATTGCCGCAGCGCTACTTCGACGACGAGCTCACGGGCACGATCGTCTCGCGCCTCGACCGCACGATCACCGAGGTGACGCGGTTCATGCAGTCGTTCGCGAACAGCATGTTCTCGATGCTGATCACGACGGTCGCGGTGCTCATCATCACCGCGTTCTACTCGTGGCCGATCGCGCTGCTGCTGTTCCTGCTGTTCCCGATCTACATGTGGCTCACCGCGCTCACGTCGAAGCGCTGGCAGCGCATCGAGCACGAAAAGAACGCCCACGTCGACACCGCGCGCGGTCGCTTCAGCGAGGTCGTGGGACAACTGCCCGCCGTGCGCTCGTTCGCGCAGGAACGCCGCGAGTGGAAGCTGTTCGTTGAGGAGTTCACGGCCACCGTGCGGCTCACCGGCTCGCAGTCGCGCCTCTGGCACGGCATGGATGCCCTGCGCCGCCTCGCCCTCAACCTCGCGTTCTTCGGCATCTACCTCATCCTGTTCATCCAGACCGCGCAGGGGCGCTTCAGCCTCGGCGACATGGTGCTGCTGATTCAGCTCGTGAGCATGGCTCGGGCGCCCGTGTCGATGATGTCCTGGATGATCGACGCTGCCCAGCATGCGGTGGCCGGCTCGCGCGACTACTTCACGGTGATGGAGCTGGCGCCGGATGAGCGCGAGGGCCTCGAGCTGCGCGACCCGGCGGCAACTGCCGAGAGCCGCGAACGGCAGGCGATGGCCCTGCCGGTGCGCTTCGACGACGTCCGCTTCGCCTACGACGAGGAGACGCCGGTGTTGTCGGGCATCTCGTTCGACGTGCGCCGCGGCGAACGAATCGCCTTCGTGAGTGGCTCGGGCGGCGGCAAGAGCACGATCGTCAGCCTGCTGCTCGGCTTCTACCGCGTGAACTCGGGCAGCATCGAGCTGTTCGGGGAGGACATCGCGCACCTGAAGATGCGCTCGCTGCGCGACCAGATCGGCGTCGTGTTTCAGGAGCCTTCGCTGTTCAGCGGCACGATCCGCGAGAACATCTCGTATGGCCGCCCCGAGGCTAGCGAGGCCGAGATCGTCGACGCGGCCCGCCGGGCAAATGCCTGGGACTTCATCTCGGGGTTCCCGAAGGGCCTCGACGCTGTCATCGGCGAGCGCGGCCTCAAGCTGTCCGGCGGGCAGAAGCAGCGCATCGCCGTCGCCCGCGCGATGCTCAAGGACGCACCGGTGCTCATCCTCGACGAGGCGACGAGCGCGCTCGACACGAAGAGTGAGCGCGCGGTGCAGACGGGCTTGGATGCGCTCATGGCGGGCGACCGCACGAGCCTCATCATTGCCCACCGCCTCTCGACCATCCGCGACGTCGACCGCATCATCACGCTGCGCGACGGTCGCATCGACGAAATCGGCTCGCCTGCCGAGCTTGCCGCATCCGGAGGCATCTATGCCGAGCTGCTCGCGCTGCAGCTCGAGGGCACCTCCGCGAGCCGCGAGCGGCTGCGGGAGGACTACGGCATCGACGAATAGCGGCGGTAAGCTGGCAGGACGTGAGTGAAAGGACACACCGGGTGGCACAGCAGCTAGATCTTGGGATCATTCAGGGCGACGGAATCGGCCCCGAGGTCATTACGGAGGCGCGGAAGGTGCTGCGCGGGGCGCTGCCCGAAGGGGTGGAGCTCACCGAGACGGACTACCCGCACGGCGCATCCCACTACCTTGCGACCGGCGAGGTGCTCAGCGACGAGGCGCTCGACAAGCTCAAGCGCCACGACGCCCTGCTGCTCGGCGCCGTCGGAGGCGACCCGAACGACCCGAAGCTCGCGGGCGGCATCCTCGAGCGCGGCCTGCTGCTCAAGCTCCGCTTCGCGTTTGACCACTACATCAACCTGCGCCCGTCGAGGCTCTGGCCGAGCGCCCGGAGCCCGCTCGCGACGCCCGGCGACATCGACTTCGTCGTCGTGCGCGAGGGCACCGAGGGCCTCTACACGGGTAATGGCGGCACGATGCGCACCGGCACCCCGCACGAGGTCGCGACCGAGACGTCGGTGAATACCGCGTACGGCGTCGAGCGCACCGTGCGCTACGCGTTCGAGCTCGCGAAGACGCGCCGCAACAAGCTCACGCTTGTGCACAAGAAGAACGTGCTCATCAACGCCGGTCTGCTCTGGAACCGCACCGTGAACGCGGTCGCCGCCGAGTACCCCGAGGTCGCTGTCGACTACCTGCACATCGACGCGGCTACAATTTTCATGGTCACTGATCCCGCTCGCTTCGACGTGATCGTGACCGACAACCTCTTTGGTGACATCATCACCGACCTTGCTGGCGCCGTTACCGGTGGTATCGGCCTGGCAGCCTCGGGCAACATCAACCCCGAGGGTGCGTTCCCGAGCATGTTCGAACCCGTTCATGGCTCGGCACCAGACATTGCAGGCACCGGTAAGGCGGACCCAACCGCAGCCATCCTCTCGGTTGCCCTGCTGCTGCGCCACTTCGGCCACGCCGAGGCAGCCGACCGTGTCGAGGCAGCCTGTGAGGCCGACCTCGTCGCCCGTGACGGCGCGCCTCGCAGCACGAGTGAGATCGGCGACGCCATCGTCGCGCAGCTCAACAACTAAGTTTTTTTGAGAGGACTCCCATGTCGACCACGACCGAACTCGAATTCCGGATCGAGCGCAACAGCAGCGCGAATTCGGATGCCGAGGTCGCCGAAATCCTGCAGAGCCCGGGATTCGGGCACTACTTCACCGACCACATGGTGGTCATCGACTGGACCAAGGACGGCGGCTGGCAGGATGCCCGTGTCGTGCCCTACGGCCCCCTCATGCTCAACCCCGCCAGCGCGGTGCTCCACTACGCGCAGGAGATCTTTGAGGGAATGAAGGCCTACCGTCACGCCGACGGCACGGTGCACACCTTCCGTCCCGACCGCAACGCGGCCCGCTTCGCAGGCTCGGCCCGTCGCCTCGCGCTGCCGGAACTGTCCGAGGAACTGTTCATCGAGTCGCTGCGCCAACTCGTCGAGATTGACCAGCGCTGGGTGCCCGAGTATGGCAAGGACCAGTCGCTCTACCTGCGCCCCTTCATGATCGCGAACGAGGATTTCCTCGGTGTGCGGGCCGCGGAGTCGGTCTCGTACTACGTCATCGCGTCGCCCGCGGGCTCGTACTTCCAAGACCCAACTCAGCCGGTCAGCATCTGGCTCGAGCGCGAGCTGTCGCGTGCGGGCAAGGGCGGCACGGGTGCGGCGAAGTGTGGCGGCAACTATGCCGCGAGCCTGCTGCCGCAGCAGACCGCGTATGCGAACGGTTGCGAGCAGGTACTGTTCCTCGACGCGTTTGAGCAGAAGTACCTCGAGGAGCTCGGTGGTATGAACATCGTGCTCGCGTTCAAGGACGGCACCGTCGCGACCCCAGAGTCGGACTCGATTCTCGCGAGCGTCACGAACGAGGCGATCCTTGAGCTCGTCGCTGAAGCCGGCCACAAGGTCGAGCGCCGCCGCATCACGCTCGACGAGTGGCGCGAGGGCGCCGCGGCGGGCGAGATCACCGAGGCGTTTGCCGTCGGCACCGCCGCCGTGATCGCGCCGATCGGCACGCTCAAGGCAACCGACTTCGTCATCGAGAACCCGCCGGTCACCCTCGACTCGCTCTCCATGCGCATCCGTGCGCAGCTCACCGGCATTCAAAACGGTGAGGTGCCCGACGCCCACGGCTGGCTGCACCAGCTCGTCTAGCGACGGGCGCTCCGGCGCAGCAAGCGGGTCGCGGTGCGTGCGAGTGAGAACTGCACGACGTCGGCCGTGACCCGCGGGTCGAGCCCCGAGACCTTCACGATCTGCTCGATGCGATAGCGCACCGTGTTGCGGTGCGTGCCGAGCGCGTCAGCCACCTCGGCGACGCTGCCCGAATGGGCGAGCCAGGCGTCGAGGGTGTCGACGAGCGCCGTGCCGTGCTCGGCGTCGCTGCGCTCGAGCGGCCCGAGCACCTGCTGCGCGAGTTGCGCCAGCGGCGCCTCGTCAGCGCTGAGGATGAGCGAGGCGAGCGAGAGTCGCTCGGCGTGGCCGATCTCTTCGCCATCGCCGAGCGACGCGAGGGCATCACGGGCCTCGTACCAACTCCAGCGCAGCGCCGGGCTGACGGGGTAGGCGCCGCCGACCCCGAGATGCACCGAGATACCGGCGGCGCGAGCCGTCACGAGCAGCACCTCGGCCGCGATGTGCGGGTCGACAACGCGCTCGTCGAGCACCACAACGAGCGCGTCATCGATGATCGCCGTCGCCGTCGCCTGCAGCGAGACGGGGATGCGCATGCCGCCGAGTTCGCCGCGCGAGCCGCGCTGCTGCTCGGCCACGACCATCCGGTAGCTGCGGTCGAGGCGCAGCCCGAGCTGCTCGAGGCGGGATGCGGTGGCCGCGTCATCGAAGCGGTCGTCGCCGAGTTCGGCGAGCACCTGCCCCGCCTGCTCGCGTGCCGCACGGACGCGCCGGGCCGCCTGCGCGAGGTAGAGCCCGACGAGCGAGCGGGCGCCGTTGACGAGGTCGTCGTCGCGTGGTCGCGTCGCGTGCAGCGTCGCCTGGCCCGAGCTGCCGAGGGCGATTGGCAGCGCATCCCAGCCGCTCGCCGCCGGGTCGTCGACCTCGAGCGTGCCCGACACGACCTCACCGTTGAGCGACACCGCGAAGTGGGCGCCGGTCTCTTTCTCGAGCCGCTCGAGCATGGCGTCGAGCCCGCCGTCGCTGAGCAGTAGCTCGACGAGGCGGTGGCGCTGCCGGTAGCGCGACTCGAGCTTCGCGACGCGCTCGCTCTCGTTGAGCTCGGCGACGCGGCGGATCACCTCTGAGAACGCGACCTCGAAGGGCACCTCGAACACCGGCAGGCCCGCGCGCCTCGCGGACGCGAGCAGCGCATCCGGCAGTTCGTCATGGCTAATGCCGACACCGAAACCGATGCCCGCCGAGCCGGCCTTCGCGGCCGTCGAGACGAACTGCTCAAAATTGCCAGGAGTGCGCAACCGCACCCCGGTGGTAAGAACCAGCTCGCCACCCGCGAGGTAGGGGGAGGGGTCGATGAGTTCGGTAACGACGGCCCAGTCGACGGGGCGGCGCAGCTGCGCGTCGTCGCCGAGGCGGGGCCGAAGCCCGAGCTCGGGGGTGCGCAGCAGACCGGCAATTGTCGTGACCATGGACCGAGCCTATTGCTCGTGCGCATGCACAACAAGCGAAATGAGTGTGGTGCAAGGCCACATCAAATCGCCGGGGCCATCAGCGTACGCTGACCTCAGTGGCGAAGAATTGCGTCCGTCAGCAACGAAAGGAAGGCAGAGCAATGGAGTTCCGTCTCGAACAGCAGCGAAAGATTGTCACCGAGATCCCCGGCCCCAAGTCGCAGGAGCTCGCGAAGGAGCGCGCCAAGTACGTCAGCGCGTCGATTGGCTCGGCTCTGCCCAGCTACATCGAGGACGCCGACGGTGTCGTACTTCGCGACGTCGACGGCAACCAGTTCATCGACTTCGGCTCGGGCATCGGTGTGACCACGGTCGGTAACGCGAACCCCAAGGTCGTCAAGGCCGTGCAGGAGGCCGCCGCGAACGCGCTGCACCTGCAGATCAACACTGCGCCCTACGGCAACTACATCGAGCTCTGCAAGCGCCTCACCGAACTCACCCCCGGCAGCTTCGACAAGAAGGCCGCCCTGTTTAACTCGGGCGCCGAGGCGCTCGAGAACGCGGTGAAGATCGCACGCAAGTACACCGGTCGCAACGCCGTCGTCGTGTTCGACCACGCCTTCCACGGCCGCACGAACCTCACCATGGCGATGACCGCGAAGAACATGCCGTATAAGGACGGCTTCGGCCCGTTCGCGAACGAGATCTACCGCGTACCGCTGAGCTACCCCTTCCGCGACCCCGAGGGCATGACCGGTGAAGAGGCTGCGGCCCGCACCATCACCGCCATCGAGAAGCAGGTCGGCGCGAACAACGTCGCTGCGATCGTCATCGAGCCGCTCGTCGGCGAAGGTGGCTTCCTCGTGCCCGCTGACGGCTTCCTCGAGTCGCTCGTGAAGTTCGCGAACGACAACGGCATCGTCTTCGTCGCCGACGAGGTGCAGGCCGGCATGGCCCGCACCGGCAAGTGGTTCTGCTCGGAGTGGAGCGGCATCGAGCCTGACCTCATCACCACCGCGAAGGGCCTCGCTGGCGGCATGCCGCTCTCGGCCGTCGTCGGTCGCGCCGAGATCATGGATGCCCCGCAGCCCGGCGGCATCGGTGGCACCTACTCGGGCAACCCGGTGGCGAACGCTTCGGCACTCGCAACCCTCGACGCCTACGAAGAGCAGGGCCTGCTCGACGCCGCGCTGAAGATCGGCGAGGTGGCGAAGGAGATCCTCGAGCCGCTCGTTGACGAGGTCGGCATCGTCGGTGAGGTGCGCGGTCGCGGTGCGATGCTCGCGATCGAGTTCGTCAAGGATGGCTCGAAGGAGCCGAACGCTGAGGTCGTTGGCAAGATCGTCAAGTCCGCCCTCGAGCAGGGTGCGCTGTTCCTCACCTGCGGTACCTTCGGCAACGTGATCCGCCTGCTGCCCCCGCTCGTGATGCCCGAGGACACTCTCCGCGACGGCCTGAACGTGCTGGCAGAGGCTATCCGCGCGAACGCGTAACTACGTAGTGGTCGTATGACCAGCTGACGATGGCCTCGAAGCCGATATCGAACAGCTCGTCATTGACATCGTGTTGGCTGCGCGTCGGCTGCGCCTCAACCGCCTTCGAGAAGGTTGGGGCGTAGCCGGCGAGTTCGCCGACGTTGTAAATGTCTTCCGGCGCGTGTTCGTTGATCGCGTTGCCATAAATGAACGACTCGAGCGCCGTGATGAGTGGCACGACCGAGTCGAGCGGCCAGCCGGCCGCCACGAGCACCTTCGTCACCTGCTCGTACATCGCCACGGTCTGAGGCGACTCGATCACTTCGGTGGTCGCGATGGCCGTGATGAGCTCGGAGTGGTTCGCCATGGTGTCGCGATAGCTGCGGGCCCACACCTTGAGCGCCTCGCGCCATGGTTGCGTCTCGAAGGCCAATGTGTCGACCTCGCCCATGATCGCGTCTTCGATCCAACGAAGGATCTCGAGCTTCGAATCTGCATGGTTGTACACGGCCGACGGGGTGACGTTGAGCTGCGAGGCAAGCTGCGTCATCGTGAACGACTGCACGCCGTTCGTTGCAATGATCTTGCGGGCTGCCTCGGTGATGACCTCGCGGCCGAGGATGCGCGTGCGCGGCCGCCCTGCCGGGCGTCGATTGCCAACCATTTCGACCTCCTTGGTGAATGTCTCCAGCGTAATCAATAAATGATCGTCATTCGTCAGCGATGCCATTCGGGGTAGCATTGTCGGCGCGCAGAGTTGCGTGCGCGACACAGAGGAGTGGCAACGAATGGCCGAAACGCAGGTATCCCGTGATCGATTTGTCGTTGGGTATATTGCGGATGCGCGCGGCTACGACGCCCTCGAGTTCGCGAGCTTCATGGCCGAGGGTATCGACGCCGAGGTGCGCATCGTCATGGTGCTGCCTGAGCCGAACGCCTTTGGTACTGCGAGCGTCGGTACCCCAGTTCCGAGCGACCACATCTACTCGCATCAGCTGCGTGACTGGGCCGACGATGCGCTGCGGCGCGTGCCCGAGGGCATCCACGCGCAGGTCGACTTTCGCTTCAACGATTCGGCCGCGCATGGGTTGCTGGATGCTGCGGCCGAGCTCGACGCGAAAATGATCGTCATCGGCGCGCAGGCCGGGCCGCTGCTCGGCAAATTCACGCTCGGTTCGGTCGCGAACGCGTTGCTGCACGCATCCCCGGTGCCGGTCGGTCTCGCACCGCGCAGGTTCACGAATCCAGGCGGCGGCGTGCAGCGGGTCACCGGCATCTATGGCACGCGCTCGGGCAGCGAAGTGGTGATCGGCCGCTCGGTCGTGCGTGCCGTACGACGCGACGTGCCGCTGCGGCTCGTGTCACTCGTGCAGATCGACCAAATCGCCCCGCGCGACGTGCGCGAGATCACCGATGAGGCCCGTCGTTTCGGCGGCGAGCAGCTCGAAGCGGTAGCTTCGGGGCTGCTCGATTCGGGGCGCGCGACGATCGAGATCGCCGAGGGGCATCGCCTCGAGGATGCCCTCGCAAAGATCGAGTGGCGCCCGGGCGACGTGGCCTATTTGGGCTCGAGCCGGCTCGGCCGCGGGCTCAGCGTGTTCCTCGGCTCGCGCGCCCGACGCATCCTCGATGCGCTCGAGGTGCCGGTCGTCGTGCTGCCGAGCGAATACCTCGACTGAGCCTGAGGCGTACGGTCGGTGCGCATCCTTATGTCCTGAACTAAATCGATTAATGGAGCGGAATGACGAAGCAGATCGACGGCCCCATCACCACCGCGATTAAGGGCCCGAGCTCGAAGGGCCTCAGCGTCGGCAAAGTCGGCGTGATTGGCGGCGCCGTCATCGGCGTCTCGACCATTGCGCCCGCGTACACCCTCACCTCGGGGCTCGGGCCGACCGTGTCGGAGGTCGGACTGCAGACGCCTGCGATCTTGCTCATCGGTTTCATCCCGATGCTGCTCGTGCTCTTTGGGTACCGAGAGCTCAACATGGCACTGCCCGACTCGGGCACTTCGTTCACCTGGGCGACGCGCGCGTTTGGCCCGATCATCGGGTGGATGACCGGCTGGGGCCTCGTGTCGGCGACGATTCTCGTGCTCTCGAACCTCGCGGCGGTCGCGACCGACTTCTTCTTTATTCTGCTCGCGCAGATCACCGGTAACTCCGCGATCGCGGACGTTCCGGGCGACAACCTGTTCCTCAACATCGTCGTCACGACGATCTTTGTCGCGGTCGCGGCGTGGATCGGGTATCGCGGCGTCGAGACGACCGAGCGCGTGCAGTGGGGCCTCGTCGTGTTTCAGCTCATCGCGCTCGTCTGGTACTCGGTCGCCGCGATCTCGTCGGCGCTCGGCGGCGACGCCTTCGACGCGACGCCGGTCGACGTGAGCTGGTTCAACCCGTTCGAGGTCGGCGACCTCTCGGTGGTCATCGCCGGCGTCTCGCTCTCGATCTTCATGTTCTGGGGGTGGGACACCGTCATCACGATGAACGAGGAGACGAAGGACCCGAAGCGCACGCCCGGCCGTGCCGCCACCGTCACGATTATCACCATCGTCGTGCTCTACCTGCTCGTCACGGTCGCGACCCTGATGTGGGCTGGTGTCGGCGATGAGGGGCTCGGTGCCGGCAACCCCAAGAACCAGGAGTCGATCTTCGCGGTGCTCGCGCCCGAGGTGATGGGGCCATATGCGATTCTCATGTCGATCGCGATTCTCACCTCGTCGCTCGCCTCGCTCCAGTCGACGATGGTCTCGCCGGCACGCACGATGCTCGCGATGGGCTTCTACGAGGCGATGCCGAAGTCGTTCGCGAGGATCTCGCCGCGCTTCAAATCGCCTGGGGTTGCGACATTCGTCGCGGCCACGGCATCCATCGTCTTCTATGTGGTCATGCGGCTGCTCAGCGAGAACGCGCTGTGGGACACGATCACCGCGCTCGGCATGATGGTCTGCTTCTACTACGGTGCCACCGGGCTCGCGGCGGTCTGGTACTTCCGCCGCAGCTGGTTCACGAGCCTCCGCAACTTCTTCATGCGCTTCCTCTTGCCGCTCGCCGGCGGCGCGACACTCGTGTGGATGTTCGTGCAGACCTGCATCGACTCGATCGACCCCGGGTATGGCTCGGGTTCGTCGATCAGCGGGGTCGGCCTCGTGTTCGTGCTTGGCATCGGCGTGCTGCTGCTCGGCGTGGTGCTCATGATCGTGATGCGCGTCGTGAACCCGCGGTATTTCCGCGGCGAAACCCTCGAGGTATCGGAGTACGAGCGCGACAAGGTCGAGGGTGTCGAGTTGTTGCCCGAGTAGGGCGCGTTAGGCTGGCGCGGTGAAGATCGCACGTTTCGATTACCAGAACCAGCTCGCCTACGGCATTCTCGACGAAGAGACCAACGAACTCGTCAAGCTCTTCGGCGACCCGCTCTATACCGGCTTCGAGACGACCGACGAGCGCATCCCGCTCGACGAGGCGCGCCTGCTCGCCCCGGTCATCCCGCGCTCGAAGGTCGTTGCGTTTGGCCGTAACTATGCCGCCCACGCCGCCGAGATGGGCAACGAGGTACCGGGCGAACCGCTCATGTTCCTCAAGCCGAACACGTCGATCGTCGGCCCCGGGCATCCGATCATCCTGCCGAAGCAGTCCGAAGAGGTGCACTACGAGGCCGAGCTCGCCGTCGTGATCGGCCAGGTGGCGCGCAACGTGCCCGCGAGCGACGCGGCGCAGGTCATCTTCGGCTACACCGTCGGCAACGACGTCACCGCTCGCGACCTGCAGCGCAAGGACGGCCAGTGGTCGCGCGCGAAGGGCTTTGACTCGTTCTGCCCGCTCGGCCCCTACATCGAGACCGAGTTCGACCCGACCGAGGGCGCGATCGGCAGCCAGGTCAATGGCGAGACCCGCCAGGTCGGCAACCTCAACCAGATGGAGCGCTCGATCGGCACGCTCATCGAGTACGCGTCGAGCATCTTCACCCTGCTGCCCGGCGACGTGCTGCTCACCGGCACCCCCGAGGGCGTCGGCCAGATTGTCGAGGGTGACGAGGTCACCTGCGCCATCGAGGGCATCGGCGCGCTTATGAACCCGGTGACTGCTGCTTAAGTAGCAACGCCTTGATTTCTGCGAGCTCGTGGCGCATTGCCGCGAGCTCGCGGTCGTGTGGGAGGGCTTGGCGTTCGTCTCTGGGCGCCGTCTCGTGCAGATTCGACATCGTGTCGACGATGACCGCGATGAAGAGATTGAGCATGACGAACGCCGACACGAGGATGAACGGGATGAAGAAGAGCCACGCGCTCGGATGCGCATCCATCACGGGCACGACGACCCCGAGCGCCCAACTGTCGAGCGTCATCACCTGAAAGAGCGTGAGCAGCGACGTCGGGATCGAGCCGAACATCTCGGGGTGTGAGTCGCCGAACAGCACGGTCGCCATCACGGCGCCGACGTAGAAGATGATTGCCATGAGCGCGGCGATCGCGCCGATTCCCGGGATGGCCTGGATGATCGCCTCGGCGATGCGGCGCAGCTGGGGGAGTCGGTTGACGAGCCGCAGCACCCGCAGGACGCGCAGGGCGCGGAGCACCGCGAGCGGCCCCGATGAGGGGATGAGCGCGATCGCGACGACGAGGAAGTCGAACACGTTCCAGCCATCGCGCCAGAATGCGCGCCCGAGCGAGAACATCTTCGCCGCGAGCTCGATGATGAAGATCACGAGCGCGCCGATGTCGAGTACGTGTAGGAGCCCGCCCGCTCGTGCCATCACCGCATCTGAGGTCTCGAGACCGAGCGTGACCGCGTTAACGATGATCACGACGATGATGAAGTTCTGCACCCCCGGGTGCAGCACGAACTCGCCGATGCGACGTCGGAGGCCCGTCGCGTGAGGATTGGGCTGCCAGGGCTCAGGCGGGGAGGCGGTACGCATTCGCTAAGCCTAAAAAGCGTGCGGGCGCATCGACATCGCCCCGTCGGCGTACTTGGCCTGCGCCTTCGGACGGGACGCGGCCAGCTACATCCAATTTGCGCGTTTGAAGAAGAAGTAGAGCCCGACGCCGACCGCGAGCATCATGCCGAGCGCCATCGGGTAGCCGAACGCCCAGTGGAGTTCAGGCATGTCGTCGAAGTTCATGCCGTAAATGGCGCCGACGAGGGTCGGGGCGAAGAGGATCGCGGCCCAACCGGAGATCTTCTTCATGTCTTCGTTCTGGCGCTGCGCCACAAGGGTTGAGTTGACGCTGAGAATCTGCGTGAGCGACTCCTTGAGTTCGCGCGTCTGCGCGACGTGGCGCGCCAGGTGGTCGGCGACGTCGTCGAGGTACTTCTGCAGCTCGGCGGGGATGTCGTACTTCCCGAAGCCGCCGCGCAAGGCCGTCACGACCTCGGTCATTGACGACACGGTCTGAAGCATGTCGATGACCTCCTGGCTCAGGCGATAGATGCGCTCGGTGACCGCCGCATCCCCGCTAAATACCTGGCGCTCGATCTGCTCCTGGTCGATCTCGAGGCCGCGGAGCACCGGCTCGTAACCGTCGACGATCGCGTCGATGACGCGGTAAACGACCGCCTCGGGGCCGAGCGCGAGCAGGTTCGTCTGCGCCAGCACGCTGTCGTCGTCGCGGCGAATCAGGCTGAAGGGATGCTCGGCGTCGTGATCGCTCACCCGCGTGCCGTCGATCCATTCGTTGTCTTGGCAGAGCACGGCGACGTTGCCCGGGCGCACGAGCACGTGGAACTCGTCGAAGTCGATCTCTTCGATGTCGTCAAGGTAGCGGGCCGAGCGCAGTACGAGCAGCAGCACGTCCCCGGCGCGCTCGAGCTTCGGCCGCTGGTTCGCGATGAGGATGTCTTCGAGCATGACCGGGTGCAGCTGCCAGGCGGTGCCGAGCTCGGCGATCTGCTCGGGCGTGGGCTCTGGGTAGAACGACATGGCCATGCGATCGGGTGCGTCACTGACGAAGTCGAGGGCGTCGGCGGGCGTCGTACCGGCGGGGGCCTTCGAGGGCTGCCCGCCAGAAATAAGGCGAATGATCGGGCCATGAGTCACAAGTCGAATGGTCTCACGAACATTAGGATAGAGAGACCATGACTGCACCATCAGAGATTCGTGTTCGTTTCTGCCCGTCGCCCACCGGCACCCCGCACGTCGGGCTCATCCGAACCGCCCTGTTCAACTGGGCATATGCGAAGCACGTCGGCGGTACGTTCGTGTTCCGCATCGAAGACACCGACGCGCAGCGCGACTCGGAGGAGAGCTATCAGCAGATTCTCGAGGCGCTGAATTGGCTCGGTCTCGACTGGGACGAGGGTATCGGCGTCGGTGGCCCGCACGAGCCGTACCGCCAGTCGCAGCGTGGTGACATCTACCAGGATGTGATTCAGAAGCTGCTCGGGGCCGGTCACCTCTACGAGTCGTTCGCGACGGCCGAGGAGATCGAGGCGCGCAACGTCGCGAACGGTCGCGACCCGCGCCAGGGCTACGACAATTTCGAGCGCGAGCTCACCGACGAGCAGAAGGCGGCGTTCCGGGCCGAGGGCCGCGAGCCGAGCCTGCGTCTGCGTGTGCCCGACACCGACCTCAGCTTCGACGACCTCGTGCGCGGCGAGATCACGTTCAAGGCGGGCTCGTTCCCCGACTTCGTCGTCGTGCGCCCGAACGGCCAGCCGCTCTACACGCTCGTGAACCCAGTTGATGACGCGCTCATGGAGATCACGCACATCATGCGTGGCGAGGACCTCCTCTCGTCGACGCCGCGACAGATCGCGCTGTACCACGCGCTCGTCGAGATCGGCGTCGCGAAGTTCATTCCGCGCTTCGGTCACCTCCCGTACGTCATGGGCGAGGGCAACAAGAAGCTCTCGAAGCGCGACCCCGAGTCGAACCTGTTCCTGCACCGCGACCGCGGGTTCCTGCCCGAGGGCCTGCTCAACTACCTCGCGCTGCTCGGCTGGTCGATTGCGGCCGACCGCGACGTGTTCACGATGGAAGAGATGTGCGCGGCGTTCGACGTCGCCGACGTCAACCCGAACCCGGCCCGCTTCGACCTGAAGAAGGCCGAGGCGATCAACGCCGAGCACGTGCGCCTGCTCGAGCCCGAGGACTTCGCGGGTCGGCTCGTGCCGTACCTGCAGGCCGCCGAGCTCGTCGCGACGCCGGCGACGGATGCGCAGCTCGAGATCGTGCGCCAGGCCGCGCCGCTCGTGCAGTCACGCATGCAGCTGCTCGGCGAGACGCCCGGCCTGCTCGGCTTCCTGTTCGTGTCGACCGACGACCTCGTGTTCGAGGACGACGCGCTCAAGACGCTGAAAGATGGCGCGCTCGACGTGCTCGCGGCAACCGCCGAGTCGCTCGAGGGCGTGAGCGAGTGGGCGACCGAGCCGATCGAGGCCGCGATGCGCGCGAAGCTCATCGACGAGCTCGGCATCAAACCGCGGCTCGCGTTTGGCCCTGCCCGCGTCGCCCTGTCGGGTCGCCGCATCTCGCCGCCGCTGTTCGAGTCGATGGAGCTGCTCGGCCGCGAGGCGACGCTCGCGCGCATCCAGAAGCTTCGCGACCACCTGAGCGCCTAGGGGGCCGATGTGACCATCGCGCCGGAAGACCACTACGAGGTCGTCATTGTTGGCGGCGGCCCCGCCGGCCTGCAGGCGGCGCTGCTGCTTGCGCGGCAGTTGCGCCGCGTGCTCGTGCTCGACGGCAATCGGCCGCGGCACTCGGCGACGATGGAGGCGCACGGCTTCCTCTCACGCGACAACATTCCTCCGAACGAGCTGCGCGCGGCCGGCCGCGAGTCGGTCGAGGCGTATGAGAACGCCGAGATTCAGTTCGCGCAGGTGACGCGGATCTCGCGTGACGGCGAGGGTTTCCGGATCGAGGCGAAGGGGGTGCGCGGCTCGCGGGCGCGGCTCGTGCATGGCGATCGCGTAATTTTGGCGACAGGGCTGAAGGAAATTTTTCCGGAGTTGCCGACCCTGCGCGCGTACTACGGCACGCACATCCACTCGTGTGTCGTGTGCGATGCGTGGAATAAGCGCGATGCCTCAATCGCGGTGTTTGGTGTGCCGAGCGCGAAGACGCTCGCGTACCGGGCCGCGCAGTTGTCGCGCATCGGCTCGCACGTGACGCTGTTTGCGAATGAGGAGCAGGTGCACGAGGTTGATGCCGAGCGGCTGCGGCTGCTCGGTGTGGCCGTTGACCGTCGCGACATCGAGGACGTCGTGGGGGAGCGTGCGACCATGACGGGCGTGCGCACCGTCGATGGCGATGTGGTGCCGGTCGAGGCGGCGTTCGTGCTGCCGGCGTTCGAGGCACAGATCGGTTTTCTTGACGACGACCTGCGGCCCGATCTTGATGCCGAGGGCCTCATCGTCGCCGACAACTTCGGCCGCACCCGTGTGCAGAACCTCTACGCGACGGGCGAGCTCACCGCGCCCGGGCCCGAGGTGCTCATCATCTCGGCGGGCAAGGGTGCGCGCACGGCGATCGCCGCGCACCGCGACGCCACCGGGTTCTAGAACGGCGCTGGGTCGTCGGCGTACTTGAACTCTGGGCCCGACACCGGGCCCATCGGTTCTGGGTAATCGATGAACACATGTCCGAGAGGCGAGGTCCACTCGAGCACGCCGCCGCCGAGATGTCGTACTCGCCATGGCTTCCGGTGTTTCTGTATGTGGTGGCGTTTGCAGAGGTATTGCAGGTTTTCGGGCACGGTTTTGCCGCCGATTTCCCACGGAATGGTGTGATCGAGCTCGCATTTCGCCGCGGGTCGGCGACAACCGGGGTGCCGGCAAGTTTGATCTCGTGCACGTAGGTAGCGGGTGAGCGATGCGGTCGCGACCCGGGTGTCGGCCGTAATGACGTGGCCGTTGATGGGGTCGGTGAGGATGCGCTCGATCGAGGGCACGTCGCCGAACCAGTCGCGAGCCTCCTCGACGCTCATCGGCTGTGTGCCGTTGAGCGTCGCGATGTCGCGCGGCGCTTCTGGGTCGCGAAGCGCGAGCACGGGCACGACGATGCTGATGTTGGCTTCCACGCGCCGTTTGCCGGCGGACTTGCTCTCGAGGATGCCCTGCGGGGTGGAGGTGAGCAGGGTGTCGAGGAGGAGGTCTGCCCGGATTTGCTCGATGGTGCGCCCGTCGGGCCGGAAGTCGTCGGCGTCTGTGCCAGATGCATCCCCGCCGTTCGCTTCGTTGTGTTCGGCGATCTCGCGCTTGTTCTCATCGCGCAGGATTTTGGCCTCGGTGGTCAGCAGGTCGAACGCAGCGTTCGCCATGCTCGAGGGCAGGTACGCCGAGAGCCAAGACATGCCGTTCTCGATATCTTGGATGACGACGCGGCGTTCTTGTACCTCGCGGGCATGGTTCTCTTCGAACTCGCTTGCCGCGAGCCGTGCGGCCTGGCGCTCGGCGAATTTCTCGGTCTTGCCGGGGAGGTGCGTCTTGGCATAGTTGAGCACCTGCTCGCCGTAGGAGTCGAGAACCTCGTCGGGCAGGTCTTTCGAATGCCGCAGCATCGAGTCAACTTGTTGCTTCGAGACTTCGCCGGCGCGCAACGGCTCGAGCCAAGAGGCGAACTTTGAGGTGAGCCGGTGTGAGGCGTGCGCGCGCGTGATCAGTGCGGCGTCGCTGAGGTTGAGGAGGGCGCCATAGGAGCCCATGATCGAGCGAAGGTTGTGGCGAAACAGCTCGGCATACGCCCCGCGATGCGGGTGTTCCGCATGTTCGGCGTGTGACCGCTGCTCAGTAATGAGGAACGCGGCTGAGAGTGCCTGTGTCTCGGCGGCCTCTGCCTTCCCGCGTGCCGCCTTCACCTCTACGAGGAAGTCGCCGATCTGTTGCAGCGGCTCGTTCAGTCCGTCAGTTTCGGGAGGAGGCGTGGCAGAGCTGAAGTAGTCGTCGGCTGGTGGCGTAGATGGCATCGGGCTGCACCTCCTTCGCGGGATGTGTCAATACTCCCAGCAATAGAACAGAAAGGCAAGAGGAATCTTCAGCCTATTAGAACAAACATGCTAATTAAGCCCAGGTGCTTCGGCGTGCATCCTCTCGTTGTGCGAGTCGAAGTCCCGTGGCGCTGAAGCAAGTGCACCACGGGCCTACGACATGACGCGACGACGCTGGATATTGCGTGCCGCTGCCCGTCTCGGCGCGGTGCGGCTTTGCCGTCTACGCGAGCTTGCCGAGCTCGGCGATGGTGTCGGCGAGGATGCGCAGCTGATTCGTGCGCACCCGCTGCGAGTTCGCGGATGCGCTGATGCCGAGGGCTTCCGCGGCGCGCTGATTGTCGACGCCATCGAGCAAGAGGTGGAGGCTGTGGCGCGTACCGGCGCGGAGTCGCGAGAGCTGTGCATCCACGAGCTGCACGGTCACCGGTGCCAGTGGATTGGCCGCCTCGCGACCATCGACAATGCCGGTGCGAACGTCGACATATTGCGGGTCGTTTTCGAGGGCTTCGGCGGCCTCGATCGCTTCGCGGGCGCGCCACCACGCGCTGCCGTCCTGTATGTCGCGCTCTTCGTCGATCACTCGAACCTCGCCGCCGCCGAGGCCGAAGCGCAACTCGACCACGCCGTCGAGCAGGAGTCGCAGTCGGTAGCTCGCAGCGAGCGCTGCACCGAGCGTGGGGTAGATGCCCTGCAGTTCGTCGCCAACGGTGGGATGCAGTGGCTCAAGCGCTGCCGCAGCGTCGAGTTGGGGCAGCGCGTCGAGAATCGCCGCGTGGGCCGCCGAGCGATCAGAGCCGCGCGAGTCGACGATGTCAACAAGCAGCGCCACGCATGAAGTATTTGCCTTCATTTTGCTCATATGAAGAGTTTACCTTCATTATGACTGCTTTGAAAGGGGTGGAGGTTGAGGTGGAGTGGCCGCAATGTCGCATGCTGCTGCTTGACTTGCGTTAGCGGCCAGCCTCGGCGTGGCACGACACGCCCTGGCTGAAACTGCGACAATCAACAGGCGCGCCTCGCGTACCGCGAAGCAAACCTTCATTTCTCAGAAATGAAGCCCAAACCTTCAGTGCCCGCAAGCGAACTGCACCCGAACATCCCACCCCAAAGGAGGCGAAATGGACCTCCTCGAGCTGCTGCTCAAGGCCCTCATTATCGCCGCCCTCGGCGTCGTCGCGCTGCTCGGCAATCCGCCCGTCCGCTTCCTGCTGCGCCGCATCGACGCGCCGCAGCCGTCGGCAGAGTCCGGCTTGCCGCTACTCGAAACCGGCCGGGTGCTGCGCGGGGGCCGCTGGATCGGCATCCTCGAGCGCGCCGCGGTCTACGCGACGCTCGTCGCCGGCTTCCCCGCGGGCCTCGCGATGATCATCGCGATCAAGGGCCTCGGGCGCTACCCCGAGCTGCGCGCGCAGGCCGACTCTCGCGTGGGCGAGCTCTTCATTATTGGAACGTTCGCGAGCATGCTCTGGGCGGCCGCGTTCGCTGGAATCGCGTATGGAGTGGTGCGACTGTGGTGACCAACGACGGCGGCAATCTCGACACGGCCGGGCTGCCCGACTCGGTGCAGCAGCGGCTGCTTGAGATGTGGCAGGAGCCCCACCGCGACTACCACGGCATGAACCACCTCGAGTCGGGCCTCGCGGCGCTCGAGACGCTCGGCGGCACTCAGCTCGAGAAGATCGCCTTCTGGTGCCACGACGCCGTGCACACCAACACGTCACCCGACGACGAGCACGCGTCGGTCGACATCGCCGAGCAACTGCTCTGGGGCAACCTCACCGACAGCGAACTCGACGAGGTGACCCGGCTCATCCTCATCACCATCAACCACCGGCCGGATGCGCAGGACGCGGCCGGCGCGCGGGTGTCCGACGCCGACCTGGTCGGCCTCGCGCTCGACTGGGATGCGTACGAAGAGAACATCGAGGGTATCCGCGTCGAGCTGCCGGAGCTGAGTGGGCGGGCGTGGCGAGCGCGCCGCCGCAAGCAGGTCGACGACCTCGTCGGTCGCCCGCAACTCTTCTTCACCGACTACGGCCGCGACCACTGGGAAGACCGGGCCCGCGTGAACCTGCTGCGCGAACTCGACGATCTTCGCTAGCCCCAATCGCCCAACTCGTCACACACCGTAATAGCTGTAACTCGGGGTCACGGCGGTTCGCTTCGGCGGGCCATCGCCCACAAGATGAACTGGTCGCGTCACTCGTGCGCGCCACCACTTGACCTCGAGAGAACGGAACGCCGATGACGAAACGCATTATTCTCAACGCGTTCGACATGACCACGACGACGCACCAAAGCTCGGGCACGTGGCGCCATCCCGACAGCCAGGCGCACCGCTACAAGGACCTCGACTACTGGACGAACCTCGCCCAGACGCTCGAGCGCGGCCGCTTCGACAGCATCTTCATCGCCGACGTGCTCGGCACCTACGACGTCTTCCGAGGCTCGGCCGCAGCCGCGCTCCGCGACGGCGCGCAGACCCCGGTCAACGACCCGTTTTTGCAGGTGCCCGCCATGGCCGCCGTCACGAAGCACCTCGGCTTCGGCGTCACCGCCGCCGTCACCTACGACCAGCCGTTCCCCTTCGCACGCCGCATCGCGACCCTTGACCACCTCACGAAGGGCCGCGTCGCCTGGAACGTCGTGACCTCGTACCTCAACTCGGCCGCACTCAACCACGGCTTCACAAAGCAGCTCGGCCACGACGACCGCTACGAGCTCGCCGAAGAATTCCTCGACGTCGTCTACAAGCTGCTCGAGGGCTCGTGGGACGACGACGCGGTCGTGTTTGACCAAGCGAACGGCATCTTCGCCGACCCCGCCAAGGTGCACCCGATTAAGCACGAAGGCACCCACTTCTCGGTGCCCGGCTTCGCGATCACCGAACCGTCGCCGCAGCGCACGCCGGTGATCTTCCAGGCCGGCGCCTCGCCCCGCGGCCGCACCTTCGCCGCCTCGCACGGCGAGGGCGTGTTCATCTCGCCGGCAACCCCCGAGGGTGCGCGCGTCATCACCGACGACATCCGCGACCGCGCCGAGGCCCAGGGCCGCTCGCGCGACGACGTGAAGATCTTCGCCCTCGTCACCGTCGTCACCGATGAGAACGACGCCAAGGCGATCGAGAAGCTCAAGGACTACCTGAGCTACGCCAGCCCCGAGGGCGTGCTCGCGCTCTACGGCGGATGGACGGGCATCGACTACTCGAAGTTCGACCGCGATCAGCCGCTCGAGGCCGTCGACAACGACAGCCTGCGCTCGGTGCTCGCATCGCTTGCGTCTTCGGACAACACGGTGCAGTGGACGGTCAATGACATCGTCTCCCGCCGCGGCATCGGCGGCATGGGCCCCGTCATCGTGGGCGGGCCCGAAACCGTTGCCGACGAACTTGAGCGCTGGGTCGAGGTCGGCGGGCTCGACGGCTTCAACTTCGCTTACGCCGTGACGCCGGGCAGCTTCGAGGACCTCGTTGACTACGTCGTCCCCGAGCTGCAGCGACGCGGCCGTGCCCAGACCGAGTACACCGGCACGACCCTGCGCGAGGGCCTCTACGGTGAGGGCCAGTCGAGGGTGCTCGAGACGCACCCGGCCGCCCGGTACCGTGGGGCGTTCAGCGAGACGGTCGAAGATGCAGAAGATCGGGAGTTCGCACTATGACAGACACCAACACCACCACGCACACGCAGTTCGACGCGCTGACCGAGGCCGAATTTAAGAACGTCGTCGGCCACTTCGCCTCGGGCGTCACGGTTGTCACGACCGCGTTCGGCGACAAGCTCTACGGCTCGACCGCGTCGGCCTTCTCGTCGCTGTCGATGGACCCGCTGTCGGTGCTCGTCTGCCTCAACAAGACGAGTACGACCAACCCGGCCGTGACCGGCTCGGGCTATTTCGCGGTGAACATCCTCGGCGAGCAGAACGCCGAACTCGCGAAGCACTTCTCGCGCAAGAACGACGACAAGTTCGCGAGCGTGAACTACAGCCTCTCGCAGTTCGGCGGCGTGCCGACGCTCGACGACGCGCTCGCCACGATCGTTTGCGAGGTCATGGACACGCCGGTCGGCGGCACCCACACGGTGTACTTTGGCCGCGCGCTTGAGGCGACCGCCGCATCCGGCGGACCACTTGCGTACTACCGCGGCCGCTTCGGCCGATTCGAGGAATTCGAAATTTGATGAGGGACTTCACGCCACAGGCCGAGCCTGCCGTCTACGTGCTGCACGAAAACGAAGACTGGTTGCCGCCGCTGCGCGAGGCGTTCGCCGCGCAGGGGGTGCCGCTGCGCGAGATCGAGCTCACCTCGGGCTCGATCGACCTCGCAGCCGAGCCTCCGCAGGGCGTCTTCTGGTCGCGCCTCAGCGCCTCGTCACACACGCGCGACCACGGCAACGCCAAGGAGTACGCCCGCGCGGCGCTGCGCTGGCTCGAGGCGCACGGTCGCCGCGTCGTCAACGGCGCCCACGTCATCGAGTTCGAGGTGTCGAAGGTCGCGCAGACCTCGGCGCTCGCGGCAGCCGGCTTCGATGTGCCGCACACCGTCGCGGTGTTCGGCAAAGATGAGCTGGTCTCCCGCGCCGCCGAGCTCGCGACGCCGTTCATCACGAAGCACAACCAGGGCGGCAAGGGCCTGGGCGTGCGCCGCTTCGACCGCCTCGAGGAGTTCGTCACCTACGTCGACGGGACCGACTTCGAGGAGCCGATCGACGGCATCACGCTGCTGCAGGAATACCTCGTCGGCGCGGAGGCGTTCATCACGCGCGCCGAGTTCGTTGACGGCGAGTTCGTCTACGCCGTGCGCGTCGACACGTCGGCCGGCAGCTTCGAGCTGTGCCCGGCCGAGGCGTGCGCCGTGCCCGTCGGCGCGGGTGGCGTCGAGGTCGAGGCTCTGGCGGCCGCGCCGATTCAGCTCGGCGACTTCGCACCGGCCGCCGCCGCGTGCGAGGTCGGGGCCGACAGCCTGTTCAGCATCCGCGAATCGGTGACCGCCGACGACGAGCTCATCGTGCGCCTGCGCGACTTCCTCGCTGCGAACCGCATCGAGGTCGCGGGCATCGAGTTCATGGAGACGGTCGACGGCCGCCGCGTCGTCTACGACATCAACACGAACACGAACTACAACCCCGACGTCGAGGCCATCGCCCCCGCGTCGGCCGCCGCATCCCTCGTTCGCGCGCTCGGCCGCGACCTCGACCAGCTCCGAAAGTAACCCTCCCCACATGCGCTTTGGCTACTGGACACCGACGATGGATCGTTGGCTTCGCAACGTTGATGAGACCTTCCCGACCGACCTCGAGGCACAACAACGCATCGCGCGCGCGGCCGAGCGGGTCGGCTTCGACATCACGCTGATTCTCGAACTCAACCTCAGCGACATCGGCGGGGCGGATGGGCCGGTGCTCGACGCCTGGTCGCTCGCCTCAGTGCTCGGGGCCTCGACCGAGAAGCTCGAGATTCTCGCCGCGATTCGCCCGATCTACCACCAGCCGGTGCAGCTCACCGCGAAGCAGGCGGCGACGCTGCAGTACCTCACGAGCGGCCGCTTCAGCATCAACGTCGTGTCGGGGTGGTGGGCCGAGGAGGCGCGCCAGTACGGCATCGAGTTCGCTGCGCACGACGACCGTTACGCGTTCACGCGCGAGTACGTGGATGCGCTGACGACGCTCTGGCGCGACGACGTCGCGAACTTCGACGGCGAGTTCATCAAGTTCGAGGGCACGCACCTGCAGCCGAAGCCGAGCCCCGCGCCGCACATCTTCGCGGGCGGCGAATCACCGGCCGGCCGCGCATCCATCTCGCAGTACGCCGACTCGTACCTGACGCACGGCGGCACCGTTGAGGAGCTCGGAGAGAAAATCGCCGACATGCGCGTGCGCCGCGAGGCGACCGGGCGTGCGCCGTTCAAGCACTTCGGCATGGCCGCGTTCGCGATCGTGCGCGACACCGAAGAAGAGGCCCTCGCCGAGCGCGAACGCATCACGAACGTCGCCGAGGGCTCGCCCGGCTTCGAGTCGTACCAGGACTTCATTTCGAAGTCAGAACTCAACGTCAACGTCTCGCTCGAGGACTACTCGGTGTCGAACCGCGGCCTGCGCCCGAACTTCGTCGGCACGCCAGAGCAGGTGGCCCGGCGCATCCTCGAGTTCGAGCGCGTCGGCCTCGACGTGCTGCTGCTGCAGTTCGCCGACCCCGAGGGCGACCTGATTCGCTTCGGCGAGCAGGTGATTCCGCTCGTGGAGCAGTTGCGGACGGCCGAACTGGTCGGCCAATGACGACGCCCCACGACGGCGTCGTGCCGCCGAACTACGACTGGGATGCGTTCGGTTTCGACACGCGCCAGGTGCACGCGGGCGAGCGGCCGAACGCCGACCATGGCGACCGCGTCGTGCCGATTCACGTGAGCAATGCGTTTCGCTTCGACTCGTTTCAGGACACCTGGGATCGCTTCGCGGGCGTCGAGGACGGCCAACTGTATTCGCGCCACCTCAACCCGACCGTCGAGGTGGCCGAGCAGCGCGTCGCCTCGCTTGAGGGCGGTTCGGGTGCCGTCGCGTTTGCGTCGGGTAGCGCCGCGATCATGGCGACGATTCTCGCGGTGTGCAGCCAGGGTGACCACTTCGTCTCGACCGCGAGCATCTACAGCGGCACGATCGCCGGCTTCGAGCGCACGCTGAGCCGGCTCGGCATCTCGGTCTCGTTTGTCGCCGACTGGCGCGACACCGATGAGTGGCGGGCGGCGCTGCGACCCGAGACGCGCGCCGTCTTTACCGAGACGATTCCGAACCCGAAGAACGACATTGTCGATATTGCGGCGGTGGCGGAGGCCGCGCGGGCGGCGGCGGTGCCGCTCATGGTCGATAACACAATCGCGACGCCGGCGCTGATTCGCCCGCTCGAGCATGGGGCCGACCTCGTCGTGCACTCGTCGACGAAGTTCCTCGGCGGGCACGGCGCGACGCTATCGGGCGTCGTCGTGGACGGCAGCCGCTTCGACTGGGCAGCGCACGCCGACCGATACCCCCAGCTCGCCGACGCGGTCACGCGGTGGGGTGCGCGACGCGCGTTCGAGCAGTACGTGCGCTTCAACCAGCTCTACGACTTCGGCGCGACGCTGTCGCCGTTCAACGCGTTTCTGCTGCAGCAGGGCCTCGAGACGCTGTCGCTGCGGATGGAGCGGCACGCGGCGAACGCGCACGAGCTCGCGCTCTGGCTGGCCGAGCAGCCCGGGGTCGAGTCGGTCGACTACGCGGGGCTGCCCGGAGGCCGCGACTTTGAGCTCGCTCGGCGGCTGTATGACGGCCGCAGTGGCTCGGTGTTCTCGGTGACGCTGGCGGGCGGACTCGAGGGCGCGCGCACGTTCGTCGACCACCTGTGCGTGTTCTCGCGGATGACGAACATCGGCGACACCCGGTCGCTCGCGATTCATCCGGGCACGTCGACGCACGTGAACTGGCTCATCGCGAATGAGAGTGTAGGAGCGGTCTGAATCCGCCGGCTTCGAGGAGCGATCTGGCGATGTAGTGCGTGAGGTTCCGGAAGCCGAGTGCGGAACCGCGAAGGTGCTCGAGCCGGCCGTTGATGGCCTCCGTCGGTCCGTTGCTCGTGCCGGGGCGGTCGAAGAACGCGAGGATGTCCGCGGCGCGTTGCTTCATCGTGCGGCCGAGGCGTCGGACCTCGGTGAGCATCGTGGGGACGCCGCTGCTGACCGACTCGATCACCGCTTGCATCATCTCCCTCGCCTTGTTCTTGTCGGGTTCCCGGTAGGCGGCGACGATGCGCTGGTAGATGCCCCAGGTCGCTTCGACCTCGACATGCTCCTCGACGGCGAACACCGCGTTGAGCCGGGCGGTCTGCTTCTCGGTGAGGAAGCTCGCGCCGGTGTGGAGGGTGCGACGGACGCCATAGAGCGGGTCTTCAGCGTGACCGCGGTGACCGAGCGTGTCCTGCTGGACGCGCTGCCTCGTCCGGTCGAGCGCATCGCCGGCCAGGCGGACGACGTGGAACGGGTCCATCACAGGGACAGCGTCGGGGAGCTCTTCGGCCGCGGCGGTCTTGAACCCGGAGAACCCGTCCATCGCGACGACCTCGATCCTCTTCGACCACTCTGCGGGACGTGCGGCGAGCCACTGCTTGAACACCGCCTTCGAGCGGCCCTCGACCATGTCCAACAGTCGTGCCGGTCCGGTCTTGTCGCGGACCGGGGTGAGGTCGATGATCACGGTCACGTACTTGTCGCCGAACCGTGTGTGGCGCCAGACGTGCTCGTCGACACCGATCGTGGTCACCCCGTCGAACCTCGCCGGGTCGTCGATGAGCCGCCGTCTGCCTTCGGCGAGGATCGCGGTGTTCGCGGTGTGCCACGACACCCCCAGCCCCGCGGCGGCGCGGGAGACGGTGAGATGGTCGACCACGATCGCTGTCAGCGCCCACCCGAGACCGCCGCGGGAGATCTTCGCCCTCGGCGCCGCCGCCTTCGACGTGTCCTGCCGCCATGTCCGTCGGCACGTGTCACACCGATACCGGCGCACTCGCACCAGCAGCGTCGTCGACCGGTGCCCGAACGGCTCATGCGCCAGCGGACGCGTCACCGTGTCCCGCGGCACGCCCTCCGCGCCGCACTTTCGGCACCACAGGTCGTCGTCGACGACGCGGCACTCCAGCACCGCCCGATCAGGCTCGAGCAGCTGCCCGACGGCCCGGAGGCCGAGTTCGTCGAGACGGCAGAACGTGGTCAGGTCAGGGGTCGCGAACGTAGGGTGGTGCACGTCGAGGTCTTCCGGCGGATGGGCAGTGTGAGAACTTCCATCCTGGAAGACCTCGACGCCTATCCGCGAACCAGCCGCCGACCCTCGACTACACCCTCAACTGCGAAGAGCCGGATTATCTACCGTATGTTATCCATAACAACAAAACTGATCTCATCGTTTTTGGGGGGAAACGAGGATCTTCCGCCGGTACTCAATAGGCTGGTTTATTCGGAGTGAGCCGAATTCCGACGACGCTGATATGCGATCGTCAAGAACACAGCACCGCCGAGAGCTACGATGGATCCGAGAAGAATCGGACCGATCGGGTTGAAATCGGATCCCGTTACTGCGAGAACCTGAGAGTCGTTCGAACGCTGAGCCGTAAAAACGGGAGTGCTGCTCGAAGAAGGAGACGGCGTCACCACGACAGAAGTCTCCGAAGGACTCGGAGTGGGTTCTGGAGTGACGGACGTCGACGGTTCAGGTGAGGGCGTCACAGAAGGCTCAGGGGTCGGAGTTGTGGTCGGTTCCGGAGTCGGAGAAGTAGTCACAGAAGGCTCAGGGGTCGGAGTTGTGGTCGGTTCCGGAGTCGGAGAAGTAGTCACAGAAGGCTCGGGAGTAGGCGTAACCGTCTCTGAAGGCTCCGGTGTGGGAGTCACTTCACAACCCTTTCCGACGGGCTTCTGACCACCCTCGCCGAAGTGCTCATTGTACTGGCTGAGCTGTACCCAGCTAACACAGAGCTTATCGACGTTGAATCCGAAAGCCGTGAACGGAAGGAAATCCTTACCGATCCACTGGCCCGAAGGCTGGTTGTTAAGGGATTCGAAGTGGATTCCCTTATCGCCCTGGTTGGTCTTCACATTCACATGACCGTTGTCCTGGAAAGTGACTCCAGCAGGAAGCTGAATACCAGTTTCCGTGACAGTGTACGGAGTCGGAGAATCCGATCCCGCAGCGAGAGCCGGAGTTGCAATCAGCAATCCGCCGGCCGACAGAAGCAGAACACCAAGTCCTGCAATGATCTTGTTCTTCATCTTTTTTCTCCGTTGATAAATATCAGAAAGGAATGTTCGTGAAGATTGCGTTTTCGTACTTGAAGGACGTCGGAGAAACCTCGAGTGTGATGTTGGAGGGATCTGCAACGTTGAAGGCCGTGTAAAACTCGATGGTCTGACCAGGAAGAATCGACATCGTGGGAGCCATTCCAAGATTCGGATAATCGGGGTTTCCCACGTCAGCAACCATAATCGCCGGCTTACCGCCCGAACTTGCCTCGGGGAAAACGATCGGCTCGAGAACCTCGGAAGAGTTGTTGGTGAGAACAACCTTGAAAACGACGGACGTATCACCTTCTGCTCGCGGCATGTAGTCGAGATTGGTGGGGGTGAACTCGGAAGGCTGGCTCATCGAGATAGACACGCCATCATCATAGGTGGCAACGTGGCTCATCGCGAATGAGAGTGTAGGAGCGGTCTGAATCCGCCGGCTTCGAGGAGGGATCTGGCGACGTAGTGGCTGAGGTTTCGGAAGCCGAGGGCGGAACCGCGAAGGTGCTCGAGCCGGCCGTTGATGGCCTCCGTTGGGCCGTTGCTCGTTCCGGGGCGGTCGAAGAACGCGAGGATGTCCGCGGCGCGCTGCTTCAGTGTGCGGCCGAGGCGACGGACCTCTTTGAGCAGCGCGGGGACGCCGTTGCTGACAGAGTCGCTCACCGCCCGCATCATCTGTTTCGCCTTGTTCTTGTCGGGTTCGCGGTAGGCGGCGATGATGCGCTGGTAGATGCCCCAGGTCGCTTCGACCTCGACGTGCTCCTCGGCGGCGAACACCGCGTTGAGCCTGGCGGTCTGCTTCTCGGTGAGGAAGCTCGCGCCGGTGTGGAGGGTGCGGCGGACCCCGTAGAGCGGGTCGCCGGCGTGACCGCGGTGCCCGAGGGTGTCTTGTTGGACGCGCTGCCGGGTCCGGTCGAGCGCGTCGCCGGCGAGGCGGACGACGTGGAACGGGTCCATCACCGGGACCGCGTCGGGGAGCTCTTCGGCCGCGGCGGTCTTGAACCCGGAGAACCCGTCCATCGCGACCACCTCGATCCGGCTCGACCACTCCGCGGGCCGGGCGGCGAGCCACTCCTTGAACACCTGCTTCGAGCGGCCCTCGACCATGTCCAGCAGCCTGGCCGGGCCCGTCTTGTTCCTCGCGGGGGTGAGGTCGATGATCACGGTCACGTACTTCTCGCCAAACCGTGTGTGACGCCAGACGTGCTCGTCGACACCGATCGTGGTGACCCCGTCGAACCTCGCCGGGTCGTCGATCAGCCGCTTCTTGCCTTCGGCGATGATCGCGGTGTTCGCGGTATGCCACGACACCCCAAGCCCTGCTGCGGCGCGGGAGACGGTGAGGTGGTCGACCACGATCGCCGTGAGTGCCCACCCGATCCCGCCGCGGGAGATCTTCGCCCTCGGCGCCGCCGCCTTCGACGTGTCCTGCCGCCAGGTCCGGCGGCAGTGCGTGCACCGGTATCGGCGCACCCGGACCAGCAGCGTCGTCGGCCGGTGCCCGAACGGCTCGTGCGCAAGCGGCCGCGTGACGGTGTCACGCGGCACGCCCTCCGCGCCGCACTTCCGGCACCACGGGTCGTCATCGACGACGCGGCACTCCAGCACCGCCCGATCAGGCTCGAGCAGCTGCCCGACGGCTTGAAGGCCGAGCTCGTCGAGACGGCAGAACGTGGTCAGGTCAGGGGTCGCGAACGTAGGGTGGTGCACGTCGAGGTCTTCCAAGATGGTGAGCGTGAGAACTTCCATCCTGGAAGACCTCGACGCCTATCCGCGAACCAGCCGATGGTCCCGGGCTACACCCTCAACTGCGAAGAGCCCGTGAACTTCACACCCGAGCGGCGCGCCGCGCTCGGGATTCATGACGGACTCGTGCGGTTGTCGGTCGGGATCGAGTCGGTGGGGGACCTTCGGGCCGACCTCGCCAGCGCCCTCGCGGCGGTCGTCGCGCGGGTCGAGGCCGCACGAGCCTAGATTCGCGGGGGTCTCCTCACGGACCGTTGACAACGCAATGAGTCGGTGTTCGCGCTAGCGGGTGCTACCGCCGGTGCTCTGGGCGCGGCGACCGGTGCGGCGCTGGCCCGAACCCTGCGTCGGGAACTGGCTCGAGAACTTGCCAGAGCCCGAGCCGCGCTGGTTCGAGCTGGCCGAACCCGAACGCTGGCCCGCGCTCGCGGTGCGCTGACCGTCCCGCTGGCCCTGGCGCTGGCCCTGACCATCGCGGTGAGCCTGCCCGGCGTGCTCGGGGCGAGTGCTGTTCTGGCGCTGCCCCTCGCCGCCGCGCGGAGCGTTCGACGCGCCGCCCTGGCCTGAGCCGCGACCGCGGCCGCCGCGCGAGCGCTTGCGCTTCGCGTTCGCACCCTGCGAGCGGCCCTCGCCGGCCGGCGCCTGGCCGTTGGCGCGCTGCTGGGCGGTCTGCGTCTCGGCGCGCTTGCGCTCGGTGACCTTCGGGTCGATGCGCTCGGCGACCTCGCCGATGAGCGGCGCCACCTGTGGGCTGGCCGCGGTGACCTGCTCCGGCGTCACGCGAATCTTCGCGGCGCGCAGGAGCTGCTTCATCTCGCCGCGCTGCTCGGGCAACACGACGGTGACGACGTCACCCTCGTTGCCGGCGCGGGCGGTGCGGCCCGAACGGTGCAGGTACGCCTTGTGCTCGACGGGTGGGTCGACGTGCACGACGAGCGTGACGCCGTCGACGTGCACGCCGCGGGCAGCGACGTCGGTCGCGACGAGCACCTTGGCTTCGCCGCTCACGAACTCCGCGAGGTTGCGGTCGCGCGCGTTCTGCGACAGGTTGCCCTGCAGCTCGACGGCGGGGATGCCGCGGGCCGTGAGGTGGCGCGCGAGCTTCTTCGCCTGGTGCTTCATGCGCGTGAAGAAGATGCGGCGGTCGGTGCCCGACGCGAGCGCCTCGATGAGCGCATCCTTCTCGCTCTTGCCTGCGACCTCGAACACGTGGTGCGTGAGCTGCGGCACGGGCGACTCGGCGCTGTCGACCGAGTGCAGCACGGGGGAGTGCAGGTACTTCTTCACGACGCCGTCGACGCCACCGTCGAGGGTCGCGCTGAACAGCAGGCGCTGGCCGCGCTTCGGGGTGGCGTTGAGGATGCGCGTGACGACGGGCAGGAAGCCCATGTCGGCCATGTGGTCGGCCTCGTCGAGCACGGTGATCTCAACCGAGTCGAGGCTCACAACGCCCTGGCGCATGAGGTCGTCGAGGCGACCCGGCGCGGCCACGACGATGTCGACGCCGCGGTTGAGGGCGTCTTCCTGGCGCTTCTGCGAGACGCCGCCGAAGATCGTGGTGACGCGCACGCCCATGGGGGTGCCGAGCATCTCGATGGTCTCGGCGATCTGCGTGACGAGCTCACGTGTCGGCGCGAGCACGAGGCCGCGCGGGCGGGCCTGCTTGCGCTTGGCCTGCGCATCCTTCGCGAGGTTCGCGACGAGCGGGATGCCGAAGGCGATGGTCTTGCCCGAGCCGGTGCGGCCGCGGCCGAGCACGTCGCGGCCGGCGAGCGAGTCGGGGAGGGTGTCGCGCTGGATGGGGAAGGCGGTGGTCTTGCCGTTCTGCTCGAGGGCGGTGGCCATGGGGGCCGGAACGCCGAGCTCGGCGAAGGTAGGTGAAGTCAAGTTGTGCTTTCGGTGTGCAGCCACGGGCTCCAGCGCGACGGATTGCGTCGCGCAGCATGCATCGTGACTTAGTCGGCGAGTGCGCAAGATGTTGCGCATCGGTTCGCCGCGGAAGAGTGCCGCACGGTGCTGGAATGCCCGGGCAAGTTACGTCAGCGACGATGGGCCTCACAGGAGGACCGACTGCCTAGTCTACAGGCGAGCCCGATGCGGGGCCAGGGCTGGCGCCCCGGGTGCGCACAGAAATGTGCCGCTGAGCGCGAACGCCCGGCGGCACGTGGGTGGCCCGGCACAGTTAGCCGCGCCGCCAGAGCATCAGGTGGATGACCCCGCTCGGCGAAGTGACGGACTCGATGTTGAACCGTTCCTCGAGCGCCTCGAGGCCATCCCAGAGCCGCTCGCCGCGGCCGAGCACGATTGGCGCGATGGCAATGTGCAGTTCGTCGATGAGGTCGGCGGCGAGGAACTCGCGCACCGTTGTGGTGCCGCCGCCGATGCGGACGTCGGTGCCGGGCGCGAGCTCGCGCGCGTAGGCGAGCGCCGCATCCGCCGCGCCATCGAAGAAGTAGAAGCTCGTGCCGCCCTCGACGTGCAGCGGCTCGCGCGGCTGGCTCGTGAGCACGACGACCGGGGTGTGGAACGGCGGGTTCGCGCGAGGTGGTGGAAGCCATCGGGGGCTCCTCTTGAATTGGTTGAGCTACGCGACCTGCTGGACCGCGAACCAGTTGCCTTCGGGGTCGGCGAAGTTGAAGGTGGTCATGCCGCCCGCCTCGATGATGTCGCCGACCGTTGTGCCGGCAGCGGCGAGCGTCTCGCGCATCTCGGTGATGTTCGGGCTCTTGAAGAGGATGGACGGAGTCGCGAGGTCGAGCTCGGGCGAGGACTGCGCGACGACCTTGCGATCGAAGAGCGTGATGTGGGCGTCGGAGTCCGCCGTCGGGGTGAGCTCGATGAAGAGGGTCGTGCCGTCGACCGCCTGCTCGTCGACCTTGGTGAAGCCGACGGTGTCGACCCAGAAATCCGCGACCTCGCGAGGGTTTTCGACGTAGATCATGACGTTGCCGAACTTGGTGATCATGGTGCCTCCGTGGCGTTGACTTGGTTGCTGGTTCCTGGCTCGGTCAGTATTGCGCCCGGAGGTGAGCGGTTGCCAAAGTTCTGCCCATTTTGCGTTTCGCTCAAAACCCTGTAAAGTAATTCGTTGTGCCGCGGCCTCTTCCACGGGTCGGCGGGCGCACCAATGGGGTATGGTGTAATTGGCAACACGGCGGTTTCTGGTACCGTTGTTCTTGGTTCGAGTCCAGGTACCCCAGCCAATGAAAACCCTCGCGAGCGCGAGGGTTTTTTCGTTTCCGATGTTCGCGTCGGCGGAAACAACAGGGGGCGGGCCTCGACCTAGGTCGAGGCC
>NZ_JASCYH010000019.1:0-45095 GCF_030011715.1 Gulosibacter sediminis
TTGTAGTTCTGGCGGTGCCAGAACTACAAAAAACGACCACTCAACCCCCTTCTTGGTGGGGCGGCGGGGCTTGTCTCGGACGGTTAAGCTAGTCGGCATGGTCAAGCAGATGAATGTTGCCGTTGTCGGTGCCACTGGTCAGGTTGGTGGCGTTATGCGCCGCCTCCTCATTGAGCGGAACTTCCCGATTGCGACGATTCGCCTCTTCGCCTCCTCGCGCTCGGCGGGCAAGCAGATCGAGTTCGCCGGCGAGCAGGTTACCGTCGAAGACGTCGCCACCGCCGACCTCAGCGGCATCGACATCGCCCTCTTCTCGGCGGGCGGCGCGACTTCGCGCGCCCAGGCCGAGCGCTTCGCCGCAGCGGGCATCGTCGTCATCGACAACTCGTCGGCGTGGCGTGGCGACGTCGAGGTGCCGCTCGTCGTCTCGGAGGTCAACCCCGCCGACATCGCGAACCGCCCCAAGGGCATCATCGCGAACCCGAACTGCACCACGATGGCGGCCATGCCGGCACTGCGTGCGCTCAACGACGCCGCGGGCCTCGAACGCCTCATCGTCACCACTTTCCAGGCCGTTTCGGGCTCGGGCCTCGCCGGCGCCCGCGAGCTCTCGGGCCAGGCCATCGCCGCTGTGAACCAGGGTGAAGACGCCTTGCTCGGCCTCGTGCACGACGGCCACGCGGTCGAACTGCCCGAGCCGGAACTCTACGTGCATCCCATTGCCTTCAACGTCGTCGCCCAGGCGGGCAACTTCGTCGACGACGGCAGCGGCGAGACCGACGAGGAGCAGAAGCTGCGCAACGAGTCGCGCAAGATCCTCCACCTGCCCGAACTCCGCGTCTCGGGCACCTGCGTGCGCGTGCCGGTCTTCACCGGCCACTCGCTGTCGATCAACGCCGAGTTCGCGAACGACATCACGCCCGAGCGCGCCACCGAGATCCTCGCCGAGGCGCCCGGCGTGCAGCTGCAGGACGTGCCGAGCCCGCTCGACGCCGCTGGCACCGACCCGAGCCTCGTCGGCCGCATCCGTGCCGACCAGTCGGCGCCCGAGGGCAAGGGCCTCAGCCTCTTCATCTCCAACGACAATCTGCGTAAGGGCGCTGCGCTCAACGCGATCCAGATTGCCGAGCTCGTGGCCGAGGAACTCTCGGCCTAACCAGCGCATCCGCGAGCATTAGCGGGTCACACCAACTGAAAAGCACACCCAAAGCGTGCCGAAGCCCGGGAGTAAGGTAGTTACGTGACGAACCCGAAGATCTACGATGTTGTCCTCATTGGCGGCGGTGTTATGTCGGCGACCCTGGCGACACTGCTCCACGAACTCGAACCCGACTGGTCGATCAAGATCATTGAGCGACTCGACGACGTCGCTCAGGAGTCGTCGGGCCCCTGGAACAACGCGGGTACCGGCCACTCGGCGCTCTGCGAACTCAACTACACCCCCGAGACTGACGGCAAGATCGACATCTCGAAGGCGCTCACGATCAACGAGCAGTTCCAGGTGTCGCGCCAGCTCTGGTCGACGCTCGTGACTCGCGGCCAGCTGCCCGAGCCCACGAAGTTCATCAACCCCGTGCCGCACATGACGTTCGTGACCGGCGAAGAGAACGTCGAGTTCCTCCGACGCCGTTGGAGCATCCTCAAGGAACAGCCGTTGTTCTCGACGATGCAGTTCAGCGACGACCCCACGCAGATCTTCGAGTGGGCGCCGGCGCTCATGGTCGGCCGTGCCAAGGACGAGAAGGTCGCCGCGACCTTCGTCGAGCAGGGCACCGACGTTGACTTCGGTTCGCTGACTCGCCTGCTCTTCCAGGCCGCGATCGAGAATGGTGCCGTCGTGCGTCTCGGCACCGAGGTCGTCGACCTTCGCCAGCGCCCGGACGGGGTCTGGCAGGTCGCGACGAAGGCCGCGAGTGGCGCCGAAAAGGGACGCAAGAACGTCACCCACGGACGCTTCGTGTTCGTCGGCGCCGGCGGTGGCGCGCTGCCGCTGTTGCAGAAGTCGGGCATCCCTGAAATTAAGGCGTTCGGTGGCTTCCCGATTTCGGGTGAGTTCTTCCGCACCGACAACCCCGAGGTCGTCGCGAAGCACCAGGCAAAGGTCTACGCCATGCCCCCCGTCGGCGCCCCGCCGATGTCGGTGCCGCACCTCGACACGCGTGTGGTCGACGGCAAGGCCTCGCTCATGTTCGGCCCCTACGCCGGCTTCAACACGCGCTACCTCAAGCAGGGCTCGCTGCTCGACATGTTCAAGTCGTTGCGCGTCGACAACATCCCGACCTACCTCGGCGTCGGCGTCACGAATCTCGACCTCGTCACCTACCTCGTGGGCCAGCTTGCCGCGTCGCCGGCCAAGAAGTTCGAGGCGCTCGCCGAGTTCTTCCCCGAGGCGAAGAGCGAAGACTGGCGCCTCATCACGGCCGGACAGCGCGTGCAGGTCATGAAGAAGAACCCGAAGGGGAAGGGCTACCTGCTCGTCATGGGCACCGAGGTGGTTACCAAGGCCGACGGCTCGATCGCGGGCCTGCTCGGCGCCTCTCCCGGCGCATCCGTCGCCCCCTCGGCAATGATCTCGCTGCTCGAGCGCTGCTTCCCCGAGCAGTGGCCGACCTGGTCTGAGAAGATCACCGACCTCGTGCCGTCGTACGGCCAGACGCTCAACGACAAGCCGGAGCTTGCCAAGCAGGTGCAGAACGACACCGCGAAGGTGCTCGGCATCGCCCCCGTCGCGTAACTTGGGCCAGCCATTCGTTGTCGGCATCGCCGGCGGATCAGGAAGCGGGAAGACGGCGCTCACGCGCGCGCTCGCCGAACGATTCGCCGACGATGCCGCGGTGATTTTTCACGACAACTACTACCACCGGCAGGATGCGCTGAGTTACGACGAGCGCGTGCTCGTCAACTACGACGCCCCCGAGGCCTTCGACAACGCACTGCTGGTGGAGCACCTCGACGAACTCCTTGCGGGGCGCGACGTTGAGTCGCCGACGTATGACTACGCGCAGCACAATCGGTCCGATATCTCGGTGCCGGTGTGCAGCCGGCCGATCATCTTTGTCGAGGGCGTACTTGTGCTCGCCGACGAGGCGCTGCGGGCCCGCTTCGACCTCAAGCTCTACGTCGACACCGATGCCGATGTGCGCATCCTGCGGCGCATCAAACGCGACGTGCTCGAGCGCGGCCGCACGCTGGAGTCGGTCGAGGCGCAGTACCTCGCGACCGTGAAACCGATGCACGAGCGTTACGTCGAATCGTCGAAGCTCTGGGCCGACGTCATCGTGCCCGAGGGCGGCCGCAACTCGGTCGCGCTCGAGACGATCGCCGGCGGGCTCGTCGCGAACCTGCGGGGCCTCGCGCACGAGTCGCTGCGAACCATCGGCGAGGAGTAATCGTGGCCAAGCTCTACTTCCGCTACGGCGCCATGAACTCGGGCAAGTCGACGGCGCTGCTCCAAACCGCCTTCAACTACGAGGAGCGCGGCCAGGCGGTCGTGCTGCTCAAGCCGCGCATTGACACGAAAGGCGCCGAGTCGATCTCGTCGCGCCTCGGCATGGACCGCAAGGTCGACATCCTGCTCGACGACGGCGCATCGCCACGCGAGGCGCTGGCCGGTGTCGTGGCCGAGCGTGGCGCGATCGCCTGCCTGCTGGTCGACGAGGCGCAGTTCCTCAGCCCGCAGCAGATCGATGAGCTCTTTCGCATCGCCGTGCTCGATGGTATTCCGGTGCTGAGCTACGGCATCCGCACCGACTTTCAGACCGTCGCGTTCCCGGGCGCCCGCCGCCTGCTTGAGATCGCGCACTCGGTCGAAGAACTGAAGACGATTTGCCGCTGCGGCCGCAAAGCGGTGTTCAACGCGCGCAACGTCGACGGCAAGTTCACGTTC
The DNA here is from genome assembly GCF_030011715.1 of Gulosibacter sediminis. NCBI lineage: Bacteria > Bacillati > Actinomycetota > Actinomycetes > Micrococcales > Microbacteriaceae > Gulosibacter > Gulosibacter sediminis. The sequence continues at coordinate 3,887 of NZ_JASCYH010000019.1, forward strand.
GCGGGCGACCAGGTCGCGATCGACGGAGGCTCGGTCACCTACGAGTCCCTCTGCGGCCAGTGCTACCTGCTCGAGTCGGGTGGGCGCCTCGCGAGTGACGTCCTCGAGGGCTGACTACGCGCCTTGACACCATTAGGCGTTCGTGAGGCATGCACCCCGTACGCTATGTGGCACGAATTAATGGTGATTCGTGAGTTTAAGGACGGCACACTATGGAACCTCACGACGACGTGCGACTCGCTCGCATGAAACGGATTGACCTCGAACCCGAGCGCAGCCTTACCGTGACCAAGCTCGCCTACTCCACTCCGGCTGAGATCTACGACGTGGTGCGCAACCCCACGCTGCACATCGACTTCGACCCGAAACAGATGATCGTGAGCGTCGATCCGTCGTCGGCCGACCCGATCACCAAGGTGGGCGATACCTTCACGATGAACATGTTCTCGCCGAAAATGGGCGGCGCGTATCGCATGGTCAACCTCGTCACGCACCTCGAACAGAACTCCGCCATCGCGTGGAAGCCGGCGACCGAGGGCTACCCGCCGATCGGGCACCGCTGGACGTGGACGCTCGAGCCGCGCGATGCCGAATCGACCTACGTCTCGCTCACCTACGACTGGCTCGATGTGACCCATGCGGGGTTTCTCGCGAAGAACACGTTCCCCATCTTCCCTATCGGCAGCTTTCACGAGTCGGTGGATGCGCTGGTCGAGTTCGTCGAGAGCGACTGGGGCGATGGCTACGAGGATGCGGTCGCCCACGGGTAGGTAGCGGGTTGAGTAAGGGGTGCGGCCGCGCAGAGGAATCGCGACGTGGTTGCGCTGCTGGAGTCGTCCTGAGGAGGTCGCCAAGCGTTGTCCGTAGATCGCTGAGCCGGCCGTAGCGCGGGGCACCCCGTGGGGCAATCTGTGTCGAAGCGAACCGCTAGTTGGCCGAGGTGAGGATGCGCGGGCCGTCCTCGGTGATCGCCACGGTGTGCTCGGTGTGGGCCGTCAGGCAGCCTGTGGCGCTGCGCAGCGTCCAGCCGTCGGCGTCGGTGACGAGCTCGGCGGTGTCGAGCATCGCCCAGGGCTCGATGGCGAGCAGGATGCCCGGGCGCAGCTTCCAGCCCCGGCCGGCCTTGCCCCAGTTCGGGATGTGCGGGTCCTGATGCATGGTGGAGCCGACGCCGTGGCCGCCGAACTCGAGGTTCACCGGGTAGCCGGCGCCCTGCAGGATCGTGCCGATCGCATGCGCGATGTCGCCGATACGGCCACCGGGACGCGCAGCCTCGATGCCCGCCGCCAGGGCGCGCTCGGTCGCGTCGATGAGGTCGAGGCCCTCTTGTTTGGGCGTGCCGACGAAGAAACTGATCGCCGCATCGGCCACGATGCCCTGCAGCGAAATCGCGAGGTCGAGGGTGAGCAGATCGCCGTCGTGAAGCGCGTAGTCGTGCGGCTTGCCGTGCAGCACGGCGTCGTTCACCGAGGTGCAGATGTAGTACCCGAACGGCCCCTCGCCGAACGACGGCTCGTAGTCGACGTAGCAAGACTCGGCCCCGGCGGCGAGCATCATGTCGCGTGCCAGGGCATCGAGCTCGAGCAGGTTCGTGCCGACGGATGCGCGCGCCTTCGCGGCTTGAAGGATGTCGGCGACCAGGGCGCCGGTTTCGGCGCCGCGGGCGATTTCGGTGGGGGAGAGCAGTTCGATCATGTGACTGCTCATGCTACTCGCGAGGCTTGAGGCGCGTGATCGGCAGCGGCGGCGCCGGGAGCGGGGTGGGTTGGCCGTCGGGGAAGTCGCCGAAGAGCGGGCGCTTGCCCGCGTCCTGCGGGTCTTCGGGCTCGAAGCCGAGCTCGGCCTGGTAGCGGCGGCGGAACTCGACGATCTCGTCGTGGCTGCGGCCGACGAAGTTCCACCACATGACGATCTGCTCGCCGAGCGGCACGCCGCCGAGTAGCAGGATGCGCGCGCCGCTCGAGCCCGCAGTGACCGTGATGGTGTCGGCGCCGCTCGGGGCATAGGCGAGTTCGCGGTGTGCGGTCGCAGTGCCATTGACGCGGATCTCGCTGTCTTCCGCCATCACCCCGTGCTCGAACTCGCGGCGGATCGGAATGGTGAGCGTCGCATCCGGGTCGAGCAGGATCTCGGCCCCGAGCAGCTCGGGTGTGCGGGTTGCAACGGGTGACGTCGAGCCGAACAGCGAGCCGATGAAGACGCGGGCGGATGCGCCGGGCACTTGGGCATCGTCGTGTCGGGGTGCCTCGGTCGTGTCGGTGGCTCGGGTGACAATGAGTTCGTAGTAGGAGACCGCTGTCCACAGGGGGCGGCGGTAGGCACGAGAAATCGTGAACCTGGGAGCCAGCTTCGAACATACATACTAAACATATTGACCTGCTGCGTGGATCCCGTAGAATAGAAGTACGCACTGTTGCAGTCACCTGAGGAGGTGATTCCGATGTCCGTCACCAACTTCTCTGACTTCTCGTTCGCCGACCACTCCCACGCAGGACGCCTGCGCACGAGGTTCACCGAGTTAATGGGGTCGTGGGAATCCCTCACGCATGGGCGGGGTTCTTCGGAAGAGCTCGCGTATTCGCTGACCGCGGCGGATGACGCGGACGTCCTCGGTTTTCTGCAGCATCTTGGTGCGCTGCAGCGCCAGTTGGGTGCGGCGGTCGCGGTGGTCGCGAACGAGGTCTCGGTGCGCTCTGACGTGACGCGTGGTGAGGAGTCGTTGGCGCGGCGCCACGGCTGCCGCGACGCCAGCGACCTGGTTGCCGAGCATTTGCGGGTCGAGAAGCGTGATGCCGACGCGTACGTGCGCATCGGGAAGGACGTCGTTGGCCAGGAACGCTGGAATGGCGAACGGTTTGTGCCGCGGGCGCCGCATGTCGCGACCGCGCTACAAGCAGGTGAACTCGGGCTCGCGCACGCGAACGAGGTCGTGAAGCTCCGCCGCCGCATGGCTCCCCGCGTCCTCGAGGAAGAACTCGCCGAGGGCGAGCGTGAGATCGTCGAGGTCGCGAAGACTGGGATGCGCCTGCCCGACTTCCGCAAGGTCGAGGCCCGGTTGGAGGCGCAACTCGACCCGGACGGGCTCGAGCCGTCTTTCCGCAAGCAACGGCGGGAGCGGAGCGTCAAGGTCTCTACCGACATCGACACGGGCATGCTGCACGTGAAGGCGAAGCTCGACCCCGAAGCTGGCATGTATGTCGCGAAGTTCTTCGAGTCGTACTGCACGAACGCGCTGCGGACCTCTCGCGGCAACAATGTGAAGGGCGACCCGGAGGTGCCGGCTGATGGTGAGGTGGCGGGGTCGAGCGTGTTCTTCCGCCCGAGTGGTGACGGGGTGGAGCCGGTCGCGGTGGAGCAGGACACGCGGTCGATTCCGCAGATGCAGGCCGACGCGCTCGTCGAAGCGTGTAAGCACCTGCTTGGTTGTGCGCAGGACGAGGTTCCTGGGGTGACGACGACGGTGTTGATTCGGATGCATGCCGAGGGCCTGCGCGAGCACCTGACGGGCAAGGGCGAGGCGGCCGAGTCCGAGGGTGGCGCGATGTTGGATGCGAGCAACCTGCGTCGTCGCGCCGCGGTCGCGAACATCATTCCTGTCGTGCTTGGTGGTGACAGTGAGGTCCTCGACCTGGGGCGCGAACACCGTCACTTCAGCAAGGCGCAGCGCCTAGCGCTGGTGGAGCGGGATGGTGGTTGTGCGTTCTGTGGCCTGCCACCCGGGATGACGGAAGCGCACCATATTGCGTGGTGGAAAGCGCACGACGGCACGACCGATCTCGATAACGGGATCTTGTTGTGTACCTCGTGTCACCATCGCGTGCATGAGGGGTGGGGTGTCCGGATCACGCATGAACCGGGGCCGCCGGAGCATGTCGCGCGGGAGAAGTCGCGGGGTGGTGGCACGGTGTGGTTCATCCCGCCCGAGCATCTCGATTGGACGCAAGAGCCGCGCCTTGGTGGGCGCAAACGGTTCGATATCGGGTATCGGCTCGAGCATCCGCCGACCCCGCTGCCCGAGACGGTCGGACGCAGCTGGTAACGCGGGGGAGGGCTCTGCCTGCCCCCCACGCGTCCTCAGGCCCGGGCGCTAGTTACCCCGCCCGCCTACACGTACATCAACAAGACAGCGAGCTCGCAATCGTCGCTACCCTTGGCTCGCTGCTCGCTGCTCGCTGCTCGCTGCTCGCTGCTCGCTGCTCGCTGCTCGCTGCTCGCTGCTCGCTGCTCGCTGCTCGCTGTTCGCTGCCGCATGCCCGCTGCCCGCAGCGCACTCGGTGAGGCGATTGGACGTGCGTCGTCGTGCGCCGATACAACAAAGTCGCGGGGCATCCACTACTGGATACCCCGCGACTTCACCAACGTCGGGATGACAGGATTTGAACCTGCGACCTCCTCGTCCCGAACGAGGCGCGCTACCAAGCTGCGCCACATCCCGATGTGCCAACCAGGTCGGCAACTCGTCAATACTACCCCAAATTGGGGGGTCGTCCAATCACGCGATTCGCGGCGAGCGGCACGCGCAATGCCCGCCAATCACGTGATTCGTAACGCGTGGCAGCACCTAGTTGCGCGCGGTCAGCGTGATGAGCGACGCCTCGGGCGGGCAGAAGGTGCGATACGGCGCGTAGATCGAGGTACCGAGCCCGCGCGACACATGTAGGGGCACGGTCCGTCCGCCGGCCGTCCAATCCGATACGCCACCGGCTTGGTCCTTCGGCAGGTCGCAGTTCGCGATGATCGCCCGGCCACCCGGCAGACAAACCTGCCCGCCGTGGGTGTGGCCGGCGAAGATCGCCGCGACGTCCGTGTCCTCGACATAGCGATTGAGAATGCGCTGGTAGGGCGCGTGCACGAGCCCGAGCGTGACATCCCACTCGCCACCGCGGCGGGCGAGGCGCTCGAGGTCGGCGAGCGCTGCATCCGGCCTATCGAGGTGGATGTGCGGGTCGTCGACGCCGACGGCGCGGATGCGCAGCCCGCCCGCCCGCACGATCGCGGCCGAGTTCGTGAGGTCGACCCATCCGAGGTCATCAAACAGCAGCTGACGCAGGCCGGCCTCATCGAGGTCGGGCTGGCGCTCGACCTTGATCTTCTTGCCAGTGAAGTAGGTGAACGGGTTCTTGAAGATCGGCCCGTAGTAGTCGTTCGAGCCGAACACGCTGAGCCCAGGCACGCCGCGGAACGGCTCGAGCATCTCGGCGATGCCAGCGAGGCCGTCACGGTGGCCGTAGTTGTCGCCCGTCGCAATGACGAGGTCGGGCTCGTGCTTCGCGAGGCCACGCACGAAGCGCTGCTTCTTGCGCTGTCCGGGCGCGAAGTGGAAGTCGGCGAGGTGCAGCACCTTCACCGGCGTCGAGCCCGCAGGCAGCACCGGCAACTCGTAGCGACGCAGCGTAAATCGGCGGCGCTCGATGGCCGCAGCCCAGGCAACGAAACCGAGGCCGCCCGCAATCAGCGTGGCGGCCCCGGTCCCGAGAAGACGCGCGATGCGCACCTTAGTCTTCGGCCTGAATGGTCACGGTGTCGTCGGGTCCGACGATCTCACCGGCGGCGGGCGAGGTGCTCTTGACGGGCTTGTCCTTCGACCCCTGCCACTGGAACTGCGTGCCTTGGTCGCCGAGCCCCGCCGCCGAAAGCGCATCCACTGCCTCGTCATAGGACTTGCCGACGATGTCTGGCATCGCGATGCCGTCCGTCGAATCGCTGCCACCGCTCGACGGGCTGATGGTCACGCTTGAACCCTCTTGCGCGCTCGTGTTCGCGGAAGGGTTCGTGCGTGCGACGGTGCCTGAGGCCTCCTCGGAGGCGACCGAGTCGCCCACCGTCACGGTGAAGCCCGCCGATTCGAGCGCCGAGGTGGCCGCATCGACCGACATCCCCACGACATTCGGCACGGTCACGTTCTCGCGCTGGACGGCGTCGCCGGTGGGTGCCGGGAACGTCTCCGCACCGTACTTCGTGATGCCCGCGGCGAGGATCGGGCGGGCGACCTCGTGACGTGTCCAACCCTGGCCAATTTTACGCATCGACGCGAGCCGGCCATCGATCCGCTCGACGTTGCCGTTCCAGACGGCGAGCGAGAAACCGGAGCTGGCCGCGACCATCCAGGTGTACGCGGCACCGTCACCGTCGCCGATCGTGCCACCGGTGGTACCGGTCTTACCGATGATCTCTGAGGTGATGCCCGGGTTCGAGGCGCTACCCGAACCGGCCGACATCACGGTCTTCATCGCCACGGCCATGGCGTGCGCGACGTTTTCATCGATCGCCTGGGTGCAGTTGCTCGATGGCGGATCGATCTCGGTGCCGTCGCGCAGCGAGATGCTCTTGATCGCGATGGGGCTGCAGGACTCGCCATTGTTCGCGATCGCGGCGAACGCCGTGGCGAGCGACAGCGGCGCAACGTTGTTGCGGCCTGAACCGATGATGTCCGAGGAGTTCGTCTCGAGCGGCGTGCCGTTGGCGTTGTGTACGCCGAGCGCCTCCGCAATGTCGGCGGTGGTGCACTGGTCGAGCTTCTCGGCCATCGCGAGGAAGCCGGTGTTGATCGAGTCCTGCGTCGACTGCAGCGCGTTGATATTGCCGAAATTCGCCCCCGCGTCGTTGCCCGGCCCGTAGGCCTCGTTACTGCCCGGTCGGTCGCACGACTGGTAGAAGGGGCCATATTTGCGGTCGGCCGCGTTGAAGCTCTCGTAGAGCGAATGGCCGGATTGCAGCCAGTTCGCCAAGGTGAAGACCTTGTAGGTCGACCCGGGCGGGAAGCCCGCGGAGTTGCCGTAGTCGTAGTCCGTGTTGAAGTTGATCGACGTCAGCGCGGGATTATCCTTCGCCGCATCTGTCCCGTCGTATTCGGTGTTCTGCTGCATGACCAGTACGTGACCGGTGCCCGGCTGCACCGCCACGGCCGAGCCGCCGAACTTCAGGCCCTCCATCGCGGCGGGGAAGTTGGCGCGGATCGCGTCGGTCGCCGTCTGCTGCAGGGCGAGGTCGATCGTGGTGTCGATCTGGTAGCCCTTGGTCTGGAACGCGAAGCGGCGCTCGTCGTACGTCGCGCCGAAGGCCGGGTCGTTGAGCACGACCTTCTCGACGTAGTCGCAGAAGTACTGCGCGTTGTACTGCGCGTTCATGCAGCCCTGCTGGCTCGGCGTGATGTTCGGCGTGATCTCCTCCGCCTTCGCCTCGTCGTATTCGGCCTGCGTGATCGCACCCTCGTCGAGCATCCGGCCGAGCACGTAGTTGCGTCGGTTCATGCTCGCGTCGATGTTGTCGGGGTTGTCGATGCGGAACGCGTTCGGGTTCTGCACGGTGCCGACCAGCGTGGCCGACTCCGAGAGCGTCAGGTCCTTCGCTGGCTTCCCGAAGTAGTACTGCGCGGCCGCCTCGATGCCGTAGATCTGGCCGCCGAAGAGGGCGATGTTCAGGTAGCCCTGGAGGATCTCCTCCTTCGAGAACTGCTGCTCGACGCCGATCGCGAGGCGCATCTCCTGCAGCTTGCGGCCCATCGACACCTCGGTCGCGTCCTCGTATGCCGCCGCCTGCTCGTCGGGGTCGAGGATGGCCTCGGCCGCCTGCACGCGCTGGTTGCGCACGTACTGCATCGTGATCGTCGACGCGCCACCACCGTCGTCGCCGATCAAGCCGACAAGGAGGGCACGAGTCGCCGAGATGACGTCGACACCGCCGTGCTCGTAGAAGCGCGGGTCCTCCGTCGAGACCGCGGCCTCGGCGACGTACGGCGAGATGTCGTCAAGCGCCACCTCGACGCGGTTCTGCGAGTAGAACTCGGCGAACTTGACGCGCTCGCCGTTCAAGTCACCGTAGAGCTCGGTCTTCTGCTGCAGTGGCTGGATCTCGAGGTAGTCGGGAAGCGATTCGAACAGCGTGATTGACGAGTTCGCCGCAACACCGGCAACGGCAATGAGCGGGGTCACGAGAGCCGCAACCAACACGCCCGCGATACCGCTCATCCCAAGAAGGCCGAGAATTGTCGCAACGACGTTGCGTTTCGGCGCAGTGGAGGAGTTGTTAGGCATGCCAACTAGGGTAATTGGAAACGTGTAATTACGGGCGGTGCGTTCAGAAAACTGGCTCCCGCCCCACGGCACTCTCGCCCGCAAACACGGGCGAATCTCATTGCCAGAACCAAATCGACGGAGGGCCATGACCATGACCAACTGGGAGTACTTCATCACGCCGCTGCCTCTGCACACGCCGGGTGCAATCCTCAACAACTGGGGCAAGCAGGGCTGGGAACTCGTGCAGATCGTCACGAACGAGCAGGGTGGCTCCGTCGCCTACATGAAGCGTCCGCTCGCCGACGACGCGACCGCCTAAGCCGCACCCCTACGAAGGAGAACCCAGATGAGCCGTGTTGAATCCGCCCTGCGCGAACTTGGCCTGACCCTGCCCACCGTCGCCGCCCCGGCCGGCGACTACGTGCCCGCCCTCGTCGACCGCGGCACGGTCTACACCTCGGGCCAGCTGCCGTTCGTCGACGGCACCCTCAAAGCGACCGGCCACGTCGGCGCCGAAGTCACCGTCGAAGAGGCGCAGGAGCTCGCCGAGCTGTCGGCACTCGGCGCCCTCGCAGCGATCAAGCAGCAGATCGGCGACCTCGACCGCGTCACCCGCGTGCTCAAGGTCACGGTGTTCGTGAACTCGACCGCCGACTTCACGCAGCAGCCGCAGGTCGCGAACGGCGCATCCGGCCTGCTCGGCAAGGCGTTCGGCGAGCGCGGCCGCCACACCCGCTCGGCCGTCGGCGTCGCGGCCCTGCCGCTCAACTCGCCGGTCGAGCTCGAGGTGACGGTCGCGTTCGAGTAGGCGCGCGCATCCGCTCGTAATCACAGACGCCTCGGCGCTGTCGTCTCCGACACCGCCGAGGCGTTTTGTTGCTGTGGACTAGTCCTGCGCGCCGGCCGCGACGTTGTCGGCAATCGACGCCATCACGTTCGCGTCGGTGAGCGTCGTCGTGTCGCCGACGGTGCGCCCCTCGGCGACGTCCTTGAGCAGCCGGCGCATGATCTTGCCCGAGCGCGTCTTCGGCAGTTCGTCGACGACGAACACCTGCCGCGGGCGGGCGATGGCGCCGATGCGGTCGGCGACGAACTTGCGCAGCTCCTCGGGCACGTCGGCCTTCGCGATCGCGTCGGCCTGCGAACGTTTGAGCACCGCGAAAGCCACGACGGCCTGGCCCTTCACCTCGTCGGCCGCGCCGACGACCGCCGACTCGGCGACGAAGGGATGCTCGACCAGGGTCGACTCGATTTCGGTGGTGGAGAGGCGGTGGCCCGACACGTTCATGACATCGTCGACGCGGCCGAGCAGCCACAGGTCGCCGTCGAGGTCGACGCCCGCGCCATCGCCAGCGAAGTAGCGGCCCGGGAACTGCGACCAGTAGGTCTCCTTGAAGCGCTCGTCGTCGCCCCAGATGCCGCGGGCCATTGAGGGCCACGGCTCGGTGATCGTGAGCAGGCCCATTTCGCCCGGGTTGACGCGGTTGCCGGCCTCATCGACGACCTCGACGACTACACCGGGAACCGGCTTCTGCGCCGAACCCGCCTTGAGCGCATCCTGCGTCGGAATCGGCGCGATCATGTGTGCGCCCGTTTCGGTCTGCCACCAGGTGTCGACGATCGGGGTCTTGCCCGAGCCGATGACGTCGCGGAACCACTCCCAGGCCTCAGGGTTGATCGGCTCGCCCACCGAGCCGAGCAGGCGCAGCGACGAGAGGTCGTGGCGCAGCGGAATCTCGCGTCCGGTCTTCATGAACCCACGGATCGCGGTCGGCGCCGTGTAGAAAATCGTCACCTTGTAGTTCTCGATGATCTCGAACCAGCGGTCGAGCGACGGATAGTCGTTCGTGCCCTCGTACATCACCTGGGTCGCGCCGGCGAGCAGCGGGCCATAGATGAGGTAGCTGTGGCCGGTGACCCAGCCGATGTCGGCGCTGAGCCAGTACATGTCGTCGTCGCGTAGGTCGAACATCGTGCGGAACGTGAGGTTGACCTGGGTGAGGTAGCCGCCCGTCGCGTGCCAGAGGCCCTTCGGCTTGCCGGTCGTACCCGAGGTGTAGAGGATGAACAGCGGGTGCTCGGCGTCGAAGGCCTCGGCCTCGTGCACGGCGGGCTGGTCGGCGACCGCCTCGTGCCACCAGAGGTCACGGCCCTCGACCATCTCGACGTCGTACTCGGGGCGCTTCACGACGAGCACGTGCTCGACGGTGTGGCCCGGAGCCTTGAGGGCCTCATCGACGGTGGGCTTGAGTGGGAATACCTTGCCCTTGCGGTTCGACCCGTTCGCGGTGATGATCAGCTTCGCGTCGGCGTCATCGGCGCGCTGGCGGATGGCGTCGGACGAGAAACCCGCGAAGATCACCGAGTGGATCGCGCCGATGCGCGCGCAGGCGAGCAGCGCGATGACGGCCTCAGGAATCATCGGCAGGTAGATGGCGACCACGTCGCCCTTCCTGATGCCGAGCGAGAGCAGCATGTTGGCCGCCTGCTGCACCTCGCGGTGAAGGTCGTTGTAGGTGATGGCGCGCTTGTCGCCGGGCTCGCCCTCCCAGTGGATCGCGACGCGGTCGCCGTTGCCGGCTTCGACGTGGCGGTCGACCGCGTTGACCGTGGCGTTGATCTTGCCGTCGGCGAACCAGCGGGCGCGGGGCGCATCGCTCCAGTCGAGCACCTCGGTGAACTCCTGACCCCATGTGAGTTCGCGCGCCTGATCGGCCCAGAACCCGAGCCGGTCTGCCTCCGCTCGATCGCGGAGGTCGGTGGTGACCTTCGTGCCCGCAATGAAGTCCTCGCTTGGCGGGAACGTCTCAATCGGGTTGACGAGCTTCTCGATCTTGTCGTCGCTGGCAGCAACCATAGGAACCTCACTTCGTTGTGATGCGGAATCTCCACGCGAAGTCTATGCCTCGGGTTTCGGGGCGCGCTCCGCTTACCAACTTTGGTAGGTAGTTGCACGGCGCGTCGCAACGCCTCCCGCTCGGACGGTGGATGCGCGGCGCTCCACAGGCGTATGGGCTCGGCACGCGCACGGCCCGCCAGCCGAGCATCCTGGGGCGCATGCAACGCACTTCGTTTGATGCCTACGACGCCGGCGACCCCGAGCCCTTCGTGCTGCAGCGCGCCGCGGACCGCCCCGCGCAGGTGCAGCTCGTGTCCCGGCCCGGGCGCCCCGACGAGGCCCGCCCGCGGCGGGAGCTGACGCGCGGCCAGGCCGAGGCATTCGGCCCGCTTGCTGGCTACGTTGCCGACGGCGAGGTGACCGACCTCTTCGTGAACGGCATGGCCGGCCTGTGGGTCGACCGTGGCTCGGGCGCCGAACTCGACCGCTCGTGGAAGGCCCCCGGAGAGCGGGCCCTGCGCGAACTCGCGACCCGCATCATCGCAGCGGGTGGCCGGCACCTCGATGAGGCGGCGCCGACCGTCGACGTGCGCATTGGTGCGGGTATTCGCGTGCACGCGGTGCTGCCGCCGGTGTCGACGACCGGCACGCTGCTCTCGATTCGCGCGCCCCGGGCGACACGTCTCAGCCTCGACGACCTCGCCGCGGCCGGCTTCTTCTATGACGACGCCGAAGAGATTGTGCGCCGCGCACTCGCCGACCGCGCGAACATCCTCGTCACCGGAGCAGGCGGCTCGGGCAAGACGACCCTGCTCGGCGCGATGCTCGGTGAGGCGCCGAAGGATGAGCGGCTCGTGGTGATCGAGGACGTCGCCGAGCTGCGCATCCGGCACCCGCACGTCGTGCAGATGGAGGCGCGGCAGGCGAACGTCGAGGGCGCCGGCGAGGTCACGCTCGAGCGGCTCGTGCGCGAAGCTCTGCGCATGCGCCCCGATCGGCTCGTGCTCGGCGAGTGCCGCGGAGCCGAGCTGCGCGAGCTGCTCGCCGCGTTGAACACCGGTCACGACGGCGGTGCCGGCACCCTGCACGCGAACTCGCTCGCCGATGTGCCCGCGCGACTCGAGGCCCTCGGAGCGCTCGCCGGCATGTCACAGGAGGCCGTGGCGCGGCAGACCGTCTCGGCGCTCGACCTCGTGATGCACATCGAGCGCGATCGCGGCCTGCGGCAGCTCGTCGACATGGGCGAGTTCGGGCTCGACGACCTCGGGCGGCTGCGCGTCACGAGCGTGCGCACCGGCAAGCGGCTGGAGCGACCGGGTGGCTAAGCGGCACGAATCCGAGCACACCGCGGCCGTGGTCGAGCGGCTCGCGACGCTGCTCGGCGGTGGGGTCGTGCCCGACTCAGCCTGGCAGCGGGTGGCGCAGGCTGATGCCCTTGAGCAGGCGCCCGAGGGGAAGCGACGGCGCCGCGCGCCCGAGACGACGATCGCGCGGCTCGCGCGCGAGGTGGGCGGCGGTAGCGACGCCGGGATGCTGCTGCAGGGACATCCCGATGCGACGTGGAGGGCCCTCGGCGTGACCTGGGCGCTCGCGAATCGCACCGGTGCCCCGCTCGCGCAGTCGCTGCGGCAGCTCGCGAATGGCTTTCGCGATCTCGGCCAGTCGGCCCGCGACGTACAGGTCGCGCTGGCCGGCCCCGCATCCGCGTCGCGCATCGTCATGCTGCTGCCCGTCGTCGGCCTCGTGCTCGGAGCCATGCTCGGGTTCGACACGCTCGGCGTGCTCACGGGCAGCGCGCTCGGCTTCGGCTGCCTCGCTGTCGGCGGGGTGCTCATGCTCATCGGCTGGCTCTGGAACCGCCGCATGATCGCGAAGGCGACGCAGCATCCCACGACCCCGGGCTTCGGCCTTGACCTCATCGCCATGGTGATGCTTTCGGGTCGCAGCACCGACCACGCGAAGTCGGCGGTACGCGACGCCCTTCGCGAGTGGCGTCTCGAAGAGAGCGGCTTCGAGCGTGCTGAGGGCATCGTGCGCCTCGCCGCCGAGGCGGGCGTGCCGGCGGGCGAGCTGCTGCGCTCGGAAGCGACGCTCGAGCGGGCGCGCGCCCGTGCCGACGCAGCCCAGTCGGCGGCGAAGCTCGGCGTGCAGCTCATGCTGCCGCTCGGGGCGTGCATCCTGCCGGCGTTCCTCGCCGTCGGGGTCGCGCCGCTCGTCATCGCCGTGCTGCAACGAACCATCGGGTAATCCCGCAATAACGTGCCGTGCATCCACCCCTACGAGAGGAACCGACATGACCAAGACCCCGACTCCCGACTCTCCCGACCGCAACTGGTTGCAGCGGCTGCTCCGCGACGAGCAGGGTGCGGCGACCGCAGAGTATGCAATTGTGATCATGGCGGCGGTAGCGCTGGCCGGCGTCCTTGTCGCCGTTGTGCAGTCTGACGCGGTGCGCCAGATCATCGAAGACCTCGTCATCAGCGCGTTCGGTTAGGCGCGGCGATGCGGATGTGGTGGCCGCGTTCGCGGCGGCGCCGGCGGATGCGCGCCGACGAGCGCGGGTCGGTTGCAGTCGAGTTCGCGGTCACCATGCCCGCCGTCGTGCTCGTGCTCGCGCTCTGTGTCGGCGCCGTCGTCGGGTCGGCCGCCTTCGTGCAGGCGCAGGATTCCGCGGGCGAGGTCGCTCGGCTCGCGGCGCGAGGCGACAACTACGGTGCCGCCCTCGTAGGGCACGGCGACGGAGCGAGCGCCGAGGTGTGGGATGCGGGCGAGTTTCGCTGCGCGCGCGTCACGGTGCCGATCCGACTGCTCGGCGCGCAACTCGGTGTGAGCGCCGACGCGACCTCCTGCGCGCTGCGGGACGTCGACGGATGAGCCGGGATTCGTGGGGTGCGCGCTTCAGGCGGGCGAGCCGGGACGTGCCTGACTGGAATTCGGAGCGCGTGAACGGGAATGCGCCGCACTGGCACTCGAGGCGGGTGAGTCGGGGTGTGCCTCGCGGCAATGCGCAGCAGACGATTCGGGGCGCGAAGTGCAGGAGATCGAAACCGGCGCACCAGAACGTGCACCGCCGCCACCTGGAGCGGGGGAGCGGCAGCGTGCTCGCGGTGGCGATCATCGGGGCAACCGTGTCGATCGCGGTCGCACTCTGCCTCGTGCTCGCAGCACACGCCGCGAACACTCGAGCCCAGGTTGCTGCGGACGCCGCCGCGCTCGCGGCCGCCGACACCGCGTCGGGTCGCATCCCCGGCGATGCTTGTGGTCGCGCTGCGGCCATCGCTGCCGAACACGGCGCCACCCTCAACGGCTGCGACGCCGGCCGGACCGAGACCTTCGTCACTGTCTCGCTCGACTTCGGCTGGATCACTCTGACCGCGTCGTCGAGGGCGGGGCTGCCCGATTCGGTGCCGTAGCGATTTTCATGTCGGAGGCTCGGGAGAAAGTTCAGGTGCGTGAGAAATCACACTCATGCGGCTTCGCAGCCGGGTTCCGAGCTGCCTTTCGAGAAAGACGCACACCACCATGACTGATGGCGTAGCTGGCTCCAACGACCACGTTCCGTTACCCGACAACCGCATGCCACAGCTGCTGCCGCTGCCACAGCCGGTTCCCAACCCCGAGTTCGGCCGTGCCGCAGCGGCCACCGTGCCCAACCCCGCATACGGGCGGCCTGCAGCGGCCACAACGAGCAACCAGGGCACTGGCGCGCCGTCTCAGGGGCCGACCGTTCCTCCGCGCAAGAAGCGGAAGAAGTCGTCGCGGAAGGCGCGGATCCGCGTCGTGATCGGGGCACTGGTGGTCGTGCTTGGCGCGGCGCTGATCGTGCCTCCGCTCGTGAACGAGCCAAACTTGGCCGACTATCGCGAGCAGGTCAGCAAACTCGACGGCGTCATATCTGACTCAGAGTCGCTCCTGAGTGAGGTGCCCGACGGCTACGAAGCGAGTCTTGTCGCCGACATTGAGAGCGACGTTGAGGCGGCAGGCGCACTGCTCGACGCAGACGAACCGCACGCGTACTCATTCACGATTCGGGCGCAGGCCGACGAAATCTACGAATCCCGCCAGGGCATTCTCGCGCTCACCGACGAACTGGATTCCGCGCTGCAGACCAAGGATGACTACGACGACTACGTGAGCCACGCCAACGACGTCATGGCCGACGCGCAGAGCCTCCTCGAAACGACCTCGGGCCAGGTCGACAACGACGCCACGCGCACGGAACTCGCGGACGCGATCGACTCCCTCGAGTGGGAGTTGGGCCTGGACGCGGACCACGCCGAGGCCGACGGCTACTCGGAGGCACGTACCAACCTCGAGGGCGCCGTGGGCGATGTCGAGAATGCGTCGGACAACGTCGAATCAAGCAACGAGGCCTGGATTACCGCCGAAGAAGAGCAGGCGCTGACCGACCCCGCGAACTACGGCACAATCTCCGATCGCGACTGGCAGCTGCTCGAGCGCACTGCGGACAGCCACACGGGCGAGAACTACGTGCTCTACGGCTATGTAACTCAGGCCGACAGCGCCATGGGTTCGTATGGCATTCGCGTGAATACCTCCGGCGAACAGCTCGGTAGTTGGTACGACTACGAGATCAACACCATCGTGGTGGCAGCCAGCGACGACCTCTTGTCGACCGTGATTACCGGTGACACCGTGAAGCTCCTGGTCGAGGTGCAGGGCTCGACGTCGTACGACACCGCGATCGGAGGCACGGCGACGGCAATCACCGTGCTCGCCTATTCCGTCGAGATCATCGGATAGTCGACGGAGACCCGGCTCGGTGGCGCAGCCTTCGTCGAGGGAGTAGCGCCGAGCCAGGTCGACGTTCGCCTCGACCGCGGGGACGGCGGCCGCGGTGGTCGTGAACTGGTGGCGAGGTTCGCCGGGAGGTCCTCGCGCGCGGCGAAGGTCAGTTGACCCGAGCCCAGTGCTCCGCCCAGGCGATTCGGGTCGGCCACGCCTCGTGTGTGGCCGACGGGAGCTTGCCCGCAGAAATGAGCCCGGCGAGCGCCTCGCCCGACCGACGACCGAACTCGTGCGGCTGCGTGTCGAGCGCCGAGATCTGGGGCGCGTTGACCTCGCTGAGCGGGTCGCCGGCGCAGGAGGAGATCCACGGCACCGCAGAATCCGCGTAGCCGATGTGTAGGGCGGCCGAGCACACCGCCGCGAGGCGCTGGCCGGCGAAGATCATCGTGTCGGGCGCATTCTTCTGCTCGAGCTCGCCGCGCACGAGCGCGATGATGTCGGCATCAGGACCGTTGACCGGGAACATGCGCACCGATCCCGAGACCCCGAGGTGCTCACACCACCGCTCGAACGCGGCGGTCACGCGGTCGCGCCACGACGACGCGAGCGACAAATCCGGGGCAATGAGCATGGGGCGTCGGGCCCCGGAGGCCACCGCGGATCGCAGCAGGTGGCCGATAACCTCGTCATAGTTGATGTCGATCGACAGGCTGGGCTTCGGGCCGGGCACCGGTGCACCATCGGCGGCAACCACCGGCACGCCAAATGCGATGAGCTCGCGCAGGCGCTTCGAATCCTCCTCGGCGTCGATGAACACGGCACCGTCGGCGGCGAGCAGGCCGCCCGAGCGCGGCCGGTCGGCGGTCGTGAGCAGCACATCCAGCCCCGCGGCTGCGGCCGCGTCGACGACCCCAAACGCGAAATCGATGTAGAACGAGAGATGCCGCGCGTTCCGCGGCAGGTGCAGCTCGATCGCCTGCGTCGCGCCGACCCGCAAATTGCGCGCGGCCGAGTTCTTACGGTAGCCCCGGGCCGCGGCGTGGTCGATCACGCGCTGCCTCGTTGCCGGTGCGACCCGGCCCGTGCCGCTGAGTGCGCTCGAGACAGTGCCGACGCTCACGCCGCGGTCGGGGGCGAGCTGGGGGATCGTGACTCGGTCGGCTGTCATGTCGTCGATCCTACGGGGATGCTTGCGCGTCTCGGCCCCATCGTGACAAGATGTCGAAACGTTTCAGCACAGCAGCGGAAACGTCGACACCAACCACGTCGGACCCAATGGAGGGCGCCTACATGACGACTGCCACCACACTGTTCCGAGCGCACACGGTGCGATCGCCGGAGCGCGTCCTCGGCGACACCATCGCTGTCGTCGACGGGGAGATCTCGGCGGTCGGCACGTGGGACGAGCTGCGGGCCGCGCATCCCGACGCCGAGGTGCTCGAGTATCCCGAGTCAACGATCACCGCGGGGCTCATCGACGGCCACAGCCACCCCATCTGGGGCCTCTCAATGGCACGCGGCGTTGACCTCACTGGAATCGAGACCCGCGCCGAGATCATCGCCGCACTCGCGAAGGGCGCCCAAGAACTTCCCGAAGGCGAGTGGCTCTTCGGCTGGGGCCTCGCCCCCAACGCGCTCGAGGGGCCGGTCGACAACACGACCATTCATGAGGCGGTCGGCCCCGATCTGCCGGTCTACCTCATGCTCTTCGACGCCCACTCGGCCCTGCTCTCCGACGCGGCCCTGCGCGAGGTCGGCGTCACCGAACCCCACCGCACCGTCGACGGCGGCGGCTTCACCGCGCGCCCCGACGGTCGGCTCTCGGGCCACGCCCTCGAGTTCGCGGCCATGGGGGAGGTTGAGGACCGCGTGCCACAGGAGCCGCTCGAGGCGCGAGCCGACAAGCTCGACGAGCTGCTGCACGACATGGCCGCGACCGGCCTCACCTCGCTCGTCGTCGCCGACGCGCAGGGCGGCGAGGCCGTCACCGACGTGCTCGAAGAGCTCGAGCGGCGCGGCGAGCTGCCGGTGCGCCTGCGCATCGCGCCCTGGTGCACGCCCGACCTCACCGAGCAGCAGGTGCGCGAGCTCGTCTCCGGTCTCGGTCGACACGGCCGTCGCTGGCGCCTCGAGGGCGTCAAGCTCTTCATCGACGGCACGATCGACAACGGCACGGCCTGGCTGCACGAGCCCGACACCGAGGGCGAGGGCCGCGCCGGCTTCTGGCACGACCCGCAGACCTACGCGGCGCGCATCCAGCTGCTGCACTCCCTCGGTGTGCCGACCCTGACCCACGCGATCGGCGACCGCGGCGTCCGCTTTGTCGCCGAGACGCTTGCCGCGCTGCCGAAGACCGGCGTGCAGCACCGCATCGAACACCTCGAACTCGCCGACGACGAGACCGTCGAGATCCTCGCCAAGCACGGCATCGCCGTCTGCGTGCAGCCGACCCACTGCACGCTCTTCGTGCATCCCGACCAGCGGGACTCGTGGTCGCAGCGGCTCGGCGAGCCCCGCAACCAGCAAGGCTTCCGCACGGGCGACTTCGCGGCGGCTGGCATCGTGCAGGCGCTCGCGAGCGACTGGCCGGTCGCGCCGTACGACCCGCGCATCACCTTCGCGGATGCGCAGCTCCGGCACCCGCACGACCAAGACAGCCCGGCGGTCGGCGCGCAGCAGGCCCTGACACCAGAGCAGATCCTCGCGGGCTACACGACCGCCGGTCGCGCATCCATCGGCGAGACCGGCAGCAGTCTGCGGCCGGGTGAACCCGCCGACATCACTATCTGGGCCGCCGACCCCATCACCGCGTCACCGCACGACGTCGCCGACATTCGCATCCTTGCCACCACGCTCGACGGCGTCGTGGTGGCGCAGTACGCATCTTCGAAAGGCACGACGGCATGACCACGAACCAGCCGCAGCTCAAGCGAGCGATGGGCACCCCGACCCTGCTCATGTTCGGCATCGCCTACATGGTGCCGCTCACGATCTTCAGCACCTACGGGGTCGTCAGCGACATCACCGGCGGCCGCCTGCCGCTCGCCTACATCGTGACGACCATCGCGATGCTCTTCACGGCGCTGAGCTACGCGAGCATTGTGCGCCGCCTGCCGACCGCGGGCAGCGCCTACGGCTACGCGCGCCAGGCGTTCGGCCGCGGCGTCGGCTTCGTCACCGGTTGGGGCCTCATGGTCGACTACATGCTGCTGCCGATGCTCAACTACATGCTCGTCGGGCTCTACGTAAACAGCCAGTTCCCGGATGTACCGGAGTGGCTCGTCATCGTGCTCGCGATCGCGCTCGTCACGGTGCTCAACATCATCGGCATCGAGGTCGTGCGCAACATCAACGTGCTGCTCGTCGCGTTCCAGGTGCTGTTCCTCGTCTTCTTCGTCGTGCTCGCCCTCGGCAAGTTCTCGCCCGACGCGAACGCCGCAGCGCCCTTCGCGGTTGCGCCCGACTTCTCGACCGTGGTCGCGGGCTCGGCGATTCTTGCGCTCTCGTTCCTCGGCTTCGACGCCGTCTCGACGCTCGCCGAAGAGGCGAAGGATGCGCGCCGCACAGTCCCGCGCGCGGTGCTGCTCACCGTCGTGGTCGGCGGCGTGATGTTCGTGCTCGTCTCGTGGATCGGCGCCATGGTGTGGCCCGACCACTCGACGTTCGAGAACCTCGACACCGCCCCGAACGAGCTGTTTGGCCTCGTCGGCGGCTCGGCGCTGCAGGCGTTCTTCCTCGCCGCCTACATCGTCGGCTGCGTCGCGAGCGCCCTGAGCTCGCAGGCCTCGACCTCGCGCGTCCTCTACTCGATGGGCCGCGACCGGATGCTCCCGCAGCCCCTGTTCGGCAAGATCAACGCGCGCTTCCAGACGCCGAGCAACGCGATTCTCGTGGTCGCCGCGGTCTCGCTGCTCGCGCTCGTGCTGCCGCTCGACACCGTCATTTCAGTCGTGAGCTTTGGCGCCCTCGCCGCCTTCTCGATGGTGAACCTCGCGGTCATCAAGTTCTTCCTCATCGACGCGAAGCTGCGCGGGGCGAAGGCCATCTTCCTCTACGGTGTCCTGCCGCTCATCGGTTTCGCGCTCACCATGTGGCTCTGGTTCTCGCTCAGTGCCGAGGCGCTCACGGTCGGCCTCGTCTGGGTTGCGATCGGCATCATCTACCTCGCGGTGATCTCGAAGGGTTTCCGCAAGATCCCCGATTCGAGCATCGATACAAAGGCGATCATGCACCTCGACGAGGAGGAGCGGGCGCAGCTCGAACGCGACGCGTAGGGTCGGGTTCGAGCACACTCGGAGACGAGTGCATATATAAAGGAATGACTTCGCCCTGTGGAGAACCCCGGCGCCGCACGCTGATGTTGCGCTACTCTGCGCAACGTGGCAGTTTTTGTCGGAGCGCGCTGCACTCCCCGTCACGGGCATCCTCCAACCCGCGTGCGACTGACGCATCCGCGTACTGCCGCACCCCCAACCCCGCAACAGAAAGCACATCGTGTCGCACAAGCTCGTCATCGTCGAGTCACCAACCAAGGTCAAGAGCATCTCGAAGTACCTGGGTGACGACTACACGGTGATGGCGTCGGTCGGTCACATTCGCGACCTGATCGAGCCGAAGAACCTCCCCGCCGAGCAGAAGAAGGGCTCGCTGGGTAAATTCTCGGTCGATGTCGAGAATGGCTTCGAGCCGTTCTACGTCGTCAGCGACGCGAAGAAAAAGACGGTCACCGACCTGAAGCGGGCGCTCAAAGACTCCGACGAGCTCATCCTTGCAACTGATGAGGACCGCGAGGGTGAGGCCATCGCTTGGCACCTCCTCGAAGTGCTCAAGCCCAAGGTGCCGGTCAAGCGCATGGTCTTCCACGAGATCACTCAGGAGGCCATCGAGGCCGCCCGCGACAAGACCCGCGACATCGACGACCACCTCGTCGACGCGCAGGAGACCCGTCGCATCCTCGACCGCCTCTACGGCTACGAGATCTCGCCGGTGCTCTGGCGCAAGGTTGGCCCGGGCCTGAGCGCCGGTCGCGTGCAGTCTGCCGCGACCCGTCTCATCGTCGACCGCGAGCGTGAGCGCCTCGCATTCGTCGCTGCCAGCTACTGGGGTGTCGAGGCCGACCTCGCCGCATCCGGCCAGGCCTTCGGCGTGCGGCTCACGCGCGTTGACGGCAGCCGCGTCGCCACCGGCCGCGACTTCGACGACCACGGCCAGCTCACTGGCGACGCGACGATCCTCACCGAGCCGACCGCGACGGCCCTCGCTGACGCGCTAGCCGCGGGCAGCATCGACGTCACGGTCTCGAGCATCGAGTCGAAGCCGTACACCCGCCGCCCCGCCGCGCCGTTCACGACGTCGACGCTGCAGCAGGAGGCCTCGCGCAAGCTCGGCTTCTCGGCCCGCCAGACGATGTCGGTCGCCCAGTCACTCTACGAAAACGGGCACATCACCTATATGCGTACCGACTCGCCGAACCTGTCGGCGCAGGCGCTCAACGCGGCCCGCAGCCAGGCTCGCGAACTCTACGGCGCCGAGACGGTGCCCGAGAAGCCGCGCTTCTACGGCTCGAAGTCGAAGAACGCCCAGGAAGCGCATGAGGCGATCCGCCCGGCAGGTAGCGAATTCGCTCGCCCGCGCGAGCTGAGCGGCGTCAACGACAACGAGCGCAAGCTCTACGACCTCATCTGGAAGCGCACCGTCGCGAGCCAGATGGCCGACGCGAAGGGCCAGACACAGACCATCACGTTCGCGGGTGCCGCCCACGAACTGCCGGATGCGGCGGGCACGTTGACGAAGATCGCGACCGAATATCAGGTGTCGGGCACGGTCATCACGTTCCGCGGCTTCCTCGCCGCGTACGAGGAAGGCCGCGACGAGACCCGTAACTCGCAGGATTCGAGCGACGGCAACGCGAAGCTGCCCGAGCTCACGACCGGCGTGCAGGTTGACGTCGCCGGCGCCGAGGCCAAGCCGCACGAAACGACCCCGCCGCCGCGCTATACCGAGGCGAGCCTCGTCAAGGTGCTCGACGACCTCGGCATCGGCCGGCCGTCGACGTACGCGTCGATCATCGCGACGATTCAGGACCGCGGCTATGTGAGCCGGCGCGGCAACGCGCTCGTGCCAAGCTGGACCGCCTTCAGCGTCGTGCGCCTGCTCGAAGACCACTTCACCGACCTCGTCGAGTATGACTTCACGGCGCAAATGGAGTCCGACCTTGACGCCATCGCCTCGGGCGAGCAGGATCGCGTCGAGTGGCTCGGCGGCTTCTACTTCGGCAACGACGACCACCCGGGCCTGCGCCGCGTCGTCGACAACCTCGGTGAGATCGACGCACGAGCGATCAACTCGACGCGCCTCACCGACACGGCGACGCTGCGCATCGGCCGCTACGGCCCCTACATCGAGGTCGCGCAGGGCGAGGGCGAAGACCCGCGCCGCATCAACGTGCCCGAAGAACTCGCGCCCGACGAACTCACCGCCGAGAAGGTGCAGGAGCTCATCGACGCGCCCGTTGCCGGCGACCGCGTGCTCGGCCAAGACCCCGAGTCGGGCCACGACATCGTAGTGAAGGACGGCCGCTTCGGCCCCTACGTCTCCGAGGTCATCCCCGAGCCCGAGCAGCCCGAGGGTGCCAAGCGCAAGAAGGCCGCGCCGAAGCCGCGCACCGCATCCCTCTTCAAGTCGATGTCGCCCGACACCCTCACGTTCGAGCAGGCCATGCAACTGCTGAGCCTGCCGCGCGTCGTCGGCACCGACGAGGAGTCGGGCAACGACATCACCGCGCAGAACGGCCGCTACGGCGCATACCTCAAGAAGGGCACCGACACTCGTTCGCTGCCCGACGAAGAGTCGATCTTCTCGATCGACCTCGCGGGTGCGCAGGAGCTCTTCGCGCAGCCGAAGTACGCGAACCGCCAGTCGAAGACGGTCATTCTTGACTTCGCCGAGCCCGACCCCGTTTCGGGCAAGGTGGTCAAGGTGAAGGACGGCCGCTTCGGCCCGTACGTCACCGACGGCGAAACGAACGTCACGGTGCCACGCGGGCAGGACGCCTCGACGATCACCTTCGCGCGCGCCGTCGAGATGATCGCCGAAAAGCGGGCGAAGGGCCCGGCGAAGAAGCGCACCACGGCGGCCAAGAAGCCGGCGGCGAAGAAGGCGACCACCGCGAAGAAGCCCGCGGCGAAGAAGACGACGGCGGCGAAGAAGACGACGACGGCCAAGAGCACCGCGGCCAAGAAGCCGGCGACAGCGCGCACGACGAAGACGACCACCGAGTCGGCTGAGTAGTGGCGTCGCGGGGCATGTTCATTACCTTCGAGGGCGGGGATGGTACGGGCAAGTCGTCGCACGCCACCCGCGTTGTCGAGTGGTTGCGCGGCCTCGGCCACGAGGTCGTGCAGACGCGCGAACCCGGTGGCACCGAGCTCGGCAAGCAGCTGCGCAACATCGTGCTCCACGGCCCGGACGACCTCTCGGACCGCGCCGAGGCGCTCATCTTTGCGGCCGACCGAGCCCATCACATCCAATCCCTCGTGAGGCCCGCCCTCGAGCGCGGGGCGATCGTGGTGCAGGACCGCTATCTCGACTCGTCGATCGTCTACCAGGGCCGCGGGCGCGGCCTCGGCGCGCAGCAGATTCGCGACCTCTCGATCTGGGCCGCCGACGGGCTCATGCCCAACCTCACGGTGCTGCTTGACCTCAAGCCCGAGATTGCAATGCAACGGATGCGCACCGGTCGCGGTCGCCTCGATCGCCTCGAGTCGCTCGGCCTCGAATTCCACCTGAGCGTGCGCGAGCAATTTCTCAAGCTCGCGGGGGACGAGCCGGAGCGCATCCATGTCGTCGACGCCGACCGCCCCGAGCGGCTCGTGAGCGACGAGATCCGCGGGCTCGTCGAGGCGAAGCTTAAGGAGTTGCAGCAAGCGTGAGTGTCTGGGATGAGGTCGTCGGCCAGCCGCGCGCGGTCGGGACTTTCCAGCGCGCCGTGCTCGGCGCCCGCCGTGGCGCCGAAGATCCGCAGGCCTTTACCAACTCGTGGCTCGTCACCGGGCCCGCGGGTTCGGGCCGCTCGACGATCGCGTACGCCTTCGCCGCCGCGCTGCTCTGCCCCGACAACGGCTGCGGCGTCTGCCCGAGCTGCCAGCAGGTCGCCGCGCGCAGCCACGCCGACCTGACCGCCGTCGCGACCGAGAAGGTGTCGATCGACATCGGCACCGCGCGCGAGCTCGTCAGTCGAGCCGCGAACTCGCCCGTGAACTCCGACTACCGCGTCATCGTGGTCGAAGACGCCGACCGCATGATCGAGCGCACCTCGAACACGTTGCTCAAGGCGATCGAAGAGCCCGTCGACTCGACGGTGTGGGTGCTCTGCGCGCCGAGCGAGGCCGATCTGTTGCCGACCATCCGCTCGCGCGTGCGGGTCGTCGCGCTCTCGACGCCGCCGATCGACGACGTCGCCGAGCTGCTCGAGCGTCGACACGGCATCGGCCACGAAACCGGGATGCGGGCGGCTCGGGAGGCGCAATCGCACGTCGGCATGGCCTCACGCCTCGTCACCTCGCCCGAGGCCTGGCAGCGGCGCGACTCGTCGCTCGACGGCGTGCTCAGCCTCGCCTCGACCGGCGACGCGGTGCGCAAGGCGCAGCAGTGGGCCGACCTCGCGAAGTCCGACGGCGAGGCGCACTTTGCCGAGCGCGCCGAACGCGAGAAGCAAGAGACCTACCGCAGCCTCGGCCTCGACCCGGGGCAGGCGGTGCCGCGCAAGCTGCAGGGCATTTTTCGCGATCTCGAGCGCGACCAGAAGCAGCGAGCGAAGCGCGCGACGATCGACGGTGTCGACCGCATCCTCACCGACATACAGTCGCTGCTGCGCGATCTCCTCATGCTGAAGTTGCAAGTTGGCGTGCCGCTCGTGAATGAATCTCGGCGTGGCGAACTCGAAGCCGTCGCAAATCGCGCGCCCGCGTCGCACACGATCGCTAGCATTGAAGCAATTGCGCTGGTGCGCGAACGATTGGCGGCAAATGTGCCGCCGCAGCTCGCGCTCGAAGAATTGTTGATCGGTTACGCCATCGGCTCGAGCTAGCGCGACCCCGCCCGAATTCCGCGCTGAGAGGACACCGATGCGAGAAGCAGCGAAGCGACGACGAGCAAGACTGATTGGCGCCGGGGCGATCACGCTCACCGCATCCCTCGTGCTCAGCGGCTGCACCCTGATTCAGGAGCTGCAGACGCCCGACGAGCAGCAGACGAACGAGGAAGAGAACGACGGCGGTAGCGAGGGCGCCGTGGGCATCCCCGAGTCGGTGGCGCCGGGCGGCGAAGACTTTTACGAGCAGGGCATCGAGTGGGGCGAGTGTCCCGAGGAGTATGCGGCCGTCGACGATACCGCCGAGTGTGCCTACGTTGACGCGCCCCTGAACTGGGCCGAGCCCGGCTCAGATGACCCGATCGAGCTCGCGCTCGTGAAGCTGCCCGCCACGAGCGGCAACTCGCAGGGCGCGCTGTTCACGAACCCGGGTGGTCCGGGCGCGGGCGGCGTCGACTTCGTTGCTCAGAGTGGCGACTACATGTTCTCGAGCGATCTGCGCGAGAACTTCGACATCGTCGGCTGGGACCCCCGCGGCGTCGGTTACTCGAGCGCCGTCTACTGCGTCGACGACGCGGGCATGGACGACTACCTCTACGGCGTGCCCGACGGCTACGCCGACATGACCGAAGATGAGCTGCTCGCCTACCAGCAGGCGAAGGCCGCCGCGTTCGGCGACTCCTGTTACGAGAACACCGGCCCGCTGCTCGAGTACGTCGACACGAAGTCGACGGTGCAGGACCTCGACATGCTTCGCTACGTCGTGGGTGAAGGCAGCGCGCTGAACTACTTCGGTTTCTCGTACGGCACCGACATCGGGGCCCAGTACATCGACATGTTCCCCGAACAGGTTGGCCGTGTCGTGCTCGACGGTGCGACCGACCCGACCGTGCCGATGTTCGACGTGATCCTCGACCAACAGGAGAAGTTCAGCGACTCGATCCGCGCGTATCTCGAGGACTGCCTCACCTCGGCCGAGTGCCCGTTCGACCAGGCGGGCGGCGTCGACGGTGCGATCGACGAGATCAGCGACATCATGAACGACGTTGACGAGACGACCCCGCGCGCCGCCGATGGCCGGGTCTTCACTTCAAGCGTCATCTACCAGGCGATCGTCGCTGGCATGTACGACGAGACGAGCTGGCAGTACGTCACCCAGGCGTTCGTGCAGTGGGAGCGCAACAAGGACTCGAGCATCTTCTTCTCGCTCACCGACTCGTACAACGGTCGCGACCCGAGCGGCACCTACTACTCGAACCAGGAAGAGGCGTTCACCGCGATCAACTGCCTCGATTACCCGCTCGTGACCGACAAGGCGACGATCAAGGCGTTCAACCAGAAGCTGCAGGACGTCACGCTGTTCCAGGCGCCAATGACCGAGGCACAGCTCGAGGTCGGCGATGTCACCTGCGAGAACTGGCCCGTGCAGTCGCGCGTGACCGAGCAGGAGCCCGTCGTGGGCGCCGGCGCGGCCCCCGTGCTCGTCGTCGCGACGACGAACGACCCCGCAACCCCGCTGAAGTGGGCCGAGGCCGTCGCCGAGCAGCTCGAGTCGGCGTCGCTGCTCGTCTATGAGGGCGAGGGCCACATCGCCTACGACGAGGGCAGCGAGTGCGTCATCGGCACCGTCGATGACTACCTGATCACGGGCAACCTGCCCGAGGGCGACATCAACTGTTAGCGCTGATTTGCCCCGAGTGGCGCGCGACACGAAACGTACGATAAGATTTCGTGTCGCCTGTCACTGGCGGCACGCCGCCTTAGCTCAGTCGGTAGAGCGATTCACTCGTAATGAATAGGTCACCAGTTCGATTCTGGTAGGCGGCTCCGACAACAAACGCCCCGGCCACCCGCGCAGAAGCGCGAAGGTGACCGGAGCGTTTCGGTGCAGGCGGATGCTCGGGCTCAGTCGAGCTGCGCGAGCCTCGCTTCGAGGGGCGCGTTGTGGTGCTCGACGGCCAACGGGTCGTCGAGCGCGTCGCCCGACTCGGCGGCGACGAGCAGCTCGCGTCCACGCGCCGCGTGCGGCAACTCGGCCCGTGGGTTCGGGCTGCCGCTGCCCTGCCACTTCGACAGCGTCCTTCGAACCAGGGGTGTCGCGGTTGGGGCGGCACCGATGGTGCGAATTGGCGCCGTCAGCGACAAGCGGCGTCGTCAGCATCGCGCCACTTGTCGCTGAGCGCGCCACCACCGTTCGCGCTCGTCGGAGAGAGCGCCACAACCTGGCTCACCGCGTCGGTGACAGCGCCACAAACACTCACGCTGCGTCGTTGACAGCGCCAAAAAGACACGTCAGGCCGCCCACTGCCCACGAAGAGCATCAACTACCGCGCACCGCGCCAGCGGTACTCCGAGCGCGGCCGACCGCCGGTGCCGTAGTGCGCCACGCGCTCGACACTGCCGAGCTCAGCCAGGTGCTCAAGGTAGCGCCGCGCCGTCACGCGCGACATGCCCGCGACCTCGGCCGCTTCTGCTGCCGTCACCTGCGCCCGCGCGCGCACGACGGCGAGCACCGCCTCGAGCGACTGCGGCGATAACCCCTTCGGCAGCGCCGTCGGCGCCGGCCGCAGGGCGCCGATCATCGCGTCGATCTCAGACTGGGTCGCCGCGCCCGACGCGTTCCGCAGGCGCGCCCGATAGTCGCGGTACTGCGCGAGCCTCTCCCGAAAATCGGCGAAGGTGAACGGCTTCACGAGGTATTGCACGGCGCCGAGCATGATCACCTGCCGCACCACCTCGGGGTCGCGCACGCTTGTGAGGGCAATGACGTCGACCGGCGTCGCCTTCGCCCGCGCGTACCGCAGCACGTCGACCCCAGTGCCGTCGGGCATCGTCATGTCGAGCAGCACGAGGTCGATCGTGTCGCCGCCCCCGCCATGGATGTTCGGGGCGAGCCGGTCGAGGGCGGCCCGGGCCCCGGAGGCCTCGGCCACGACACGAAAGCCGTCGATGCGCCCGACGTATTCGCAGTGCGCTTCGAGTACGAGGGGCTCATCGTCGACGAGCAGCACATTGATCACCGTTGACTCTCCTCCTGCACGGCACGGCCCGGCAGCGTCACCGTGAACAGCGTCGGTGCCTTGCTCACCTCGATCGTGCCGCCTGCCGCGTCGACGATCGATCGTACGAGGGCGAGGCCGATGCCGCGACCCGACGCGTCGGCTGGCTTCGACGAGACGCCCTCCTCAAACATCCGCGCCTCGATGCCGGGCGCGAAGCCGGGCCCGCTGTCGGCGATCGCGAAGACGACCGCGCCGTCCGCGCCGGGCATGATCGACACTTCGACCCACCGCGCCGCTTCGCTCTCGCCTGCCGCGTCGAGGGCATTGTCGATGAGGTTGCCGCACACCGAGACGGCGTCGACCGCAGTGAGTGTCGAGCGCGGCGCCGCGGGGTCGATCTCGATCGACCACTCGATGCCGCGCTCTGCCGCGGCTGACGCCTTGCCGAGCAGGAGTGCCTGCACAGCGGGCTCGAGCCGGCTGCCGTCGGCGGCGATATCGAGCAGCAGCTGTTGCCGCCCCGCGGTTTCGGTAAGGATGCTGATGGCCTCGTCGGTGCGTCCCAGCTCGAGCAAGCCAACGGCGGTGTGCAGGCGGTTGCCATGCTCATGGGCCTGGGCGCGCATCGCCGAGCTCAGCGTGCGCACCGACTCGCGCGATGACACGGCGTCGCGGATTGTTGAGGCCGGCAGGTCGCCGGCGAGTTGACGGATGCCCCGGCGCGCGAGCACCGCGCCGCCGAGGCCAAGCAGCAGTACGAACAGCGACACGATCGCGACCGTCGCGAGTCGCTGCGGCAGCCCGGCGTCGATGCTCCGGATCGTGATGCCGGAGGAGACCCAGCCGACGACCTGGTCGTCGTCGAGCACCGGCACGATCGTGCGGATAGAGGCCCCGAGCGAGCCGACAAACTCTTCGGAGAGCGGCTCGGGCGCATCCGGAATCGTGCCGAGGTAGTGCGCGCCGACCTGCGTGTCGGTTGGATGCGTGACGCGCGTTCCGTCGGGCCGCATGATCGTCACGAAGTCGAGGCCAGCGTCGTGCTCTACCTCGGTCACGACGGGCTGGAGGGTCTCGGTCGCGGCGTCGTCGTCGTCCGCGAGCGCCTCACGCACGAGCGGGGAGTCGGCGAGCGCGATCGACACAGCGTGTGTCGTTGTCGTGGCGTCGCCGCGGGCATCGGCGAGCGCGTCGATGACGAGGTAGGTCGACGTGACCGCCATGAACAGGGCCGAGGCGAGCGCGACGAGCACGAATACGAGCGTCGCGGCGCTCCAGCGAAATCGTGCCATCAGACCCACCCCTCCCTCGTGTGCGGTCGACGTGCGCGCGAAGACCAATACGACCACAAGCGGAGCCCGCGCGCGTGCACACACCAGGGTAAAGGGCAGTACGGGTGCCCGCCCGCACGTGACAACGAAGTTCACAATGGAGGCAATGATGGCTCTCTCGAATCAGACACCCACGGGTGCGACCCAGGATGCGGCAAAACCGCGCGGGATCGCCGGCTGGGACAAGCACACCTGGCTCTACGTTTCGGTGATTCTCGCGGTCGTGCTCGGCGTGATCGTCGGGCTCGCGGCGCCCGACTTCGCGATCGGACTTGAGCCGCTCGGCAAGGCGTTCGTCGGGCTGATCAAGATGATGATCGCGCCGATCATCTTCTGCACGATCGTCGTCGGCGTGGGCTCGATCGCGAAAGCCGCGACGGTCGGCAAGATCGGCGGCCTCGCGCTCATCTACTTCCTGGTGATGTCGACGTTCGCGCTCGCGATCGGCCTCGTCGTGGGCAACATCATCCACCCGGGCGACGGGCTGAACATGGCTGGCTCGACCTACGAGGCGACTGCCGAGGCGCAGGGCACGACCGACTTCCTGCTCGGTATCATCCCGACGACCTTCTTCGCACCCTTCACCGGCGAGAATGTGTTGCAGGTGCTGTTCATCGCGCTCGTTACGGGCTTCGCGCTGCAGGGGCTCGGCAAGCGCGGCACGCCGATCCTTGGCGTCGTGAAGCAGCTGCAGACGCTCGTCTTCCGCATCCTCAGCATGATTCTCTGGCTCGCCCCGATTGGTGCGTTCGGTGCGATCGCCGCCGTCATCGGCAAGACCGGCATCAGCGCGATCTTCAGCCTCGGCCTGCTCATGGTTGCGTTCTACATCACTTGCTTCCTCTTCGTCGTGGTGGTGCTCGGTACGCTGCTTTACGCGTTCACGCGGGTGAACGTGTTCCGCCTCATCGGCTACCTCGGCCGCGAGTACCTGCTTATCGTCGGCACGAGCTCGTCGGAGTCGGCGCTGCCGCGTCTCATCGCGAAGATGGAGCACCTCGGTGTCGCGAAACCCGTCGTCGGCATCACGGTGCCCACGGGCTACTCGTTCAACCTCGACGGCACCGCGATCTACCTCACGATGGCGTCGCTCTTCATCGCCTCGGGTATGGGCTCGCCCATGTCGATCGGTGAGCAGATCGGCCTGCTCGTGTTCATGATCATCGCCTCGAAGGGCGCCGCGGGCATCACCGGCGCGGGCCTCGCGACCCTCGCCGCGGGCCTGCAGGCCTACCGCCCCGACCTCGTCGGCGGCGTCGGCGTCATCGTCGGCATCGACCGCTTCATGTCGGAGGGTCGGGCCATCACAAACTTCAGCGGTAACGCCATCGCTACCCTTCTCATCGGCACGTGGACGAAGCAGGTCGACATGGAGCGCGTGCGCCTCGTGCTCTCGGGTCAACTGCCGTTCGACGAGTCGACGCTCGGCGCCGACGACCACGGCGCCGACGAGCACGATGCGGCTGAGGATGCGGCGACCAAGCCGGGCGCGCAGCTCGAGCAGGCCGACGTGCGCTAACCACTACCGAGGTAACCCACAACAGGGCCCGGCCGGCGCAACCCGCCACCGGGCCCTGCTGTCGCGCTCTGCCGCCGCTACTTGACGACGCGGAAGGTCGCGGCGGCCGGATCGACCGCGCCGCGCACGTAGCCCATCGGGGCGGCGGCGACGGCTTGCAGGTAGTCGACGATCTCCTCGGTGATCGTCTCACCGGGCGTAAGGTTCGGGACACCGGGCGGGTAGGCCGCGAGTGAGTCGCTCGAGACGCGACCCACCGCATCCTTCGCGAGCACGACCTCGCTCGGCGCGAAGAACGCGTCGCGCAGCGACATTGCGCGGGGGCCCGGATCGACGACGCGGGCGGCGATCGCGTTGCTCGGCATCTCGGGCAGTGCGTCGATCGCGCGCATGAAGCGGTCAACATTCGCGGTGCGAGCGGCGCCGAGCACGAACACCACGGCCCCGTCGGTCGCGAGCTCGGGCACCACACGCTGCTCGTAGGCGAGGTGCTGGTACGTCTCGAAGCCACCGATGTTGCCCGAGCGGGTGTCAATGACGAGCTTGAACGGGTCGATCGCGATCGTGTCCTCGGCCGCGAGCTGCTGCTCGCGCGCCTCGGTGAAGCGGCCGTGTTCGGCGAGGCGCACCCGCAGTTCCTCGGCCGACTCGAGGCCGCGGTTGAACGCGGTGCTCGCCTCGGTGGCGAGGAAGCGACGGGTCTCGTCGAGCGCCGCCATAAGCAGCGCGCTCGAGCTCGTCGAGGTGACAACCTTCGAGACACGGTCGACCGCGGCGCCCAGGGCGGCCGCGTGCGGGCCCTGCCCGAGCAGTAGCATCGCCGACTGCGTGAGGCTGCCGGCGAGCTTGTGGGTGCTCGAGACGACGAGGTCGGCGCCGAGGCGAATCGCGTTCGTCGGCAGCTCGGGGTGGAAGCCGAAATGCGAGCCCCACGCCTCGTCGACGATAAGCGGCTTGCCCGCGTCGTGGGCGACCTTCGCGATCGCGGCGATGTCGGCGACGGCGCCCGAGTAGCTCGGGCTGACGACGAAGACGGCCGCGGCATCCGGATGCTCGGTGAGGGCCTCGGAGACCTGCTGCGGCGTGACGCCGCGCGCGAGGCTGAGGCGGAGGTCCATCGACGCCCGCATGAAGACCGGCTCGACGTTCGCGAGCATCATGCCGTCGATCGTCGACGAGTGGCAGCTGCGCTGCACGATGAGCTTGTCACCGAGCGTGCCGAGCGCGAGCATCGCGATCTGGTTGCCGGCCGAGGCACCGTTGGTGAGGAACCAGGCTCGGCTCGCGCCCCACGCATCCGCCGCGAGCGTGAGCGCGCGCTGCATCGTGTCGGGCGCGTCGCCGAGCGGAATCTGCGGGTCGGCGAGCGGAAATTCGGTGAGGATCATCGGGAAGTCGAGGGCGACGGCCTTCTCGCCGAAGACGCGGGTGAGATGCGTCGAACCCTCCGCGTCGGCGCCGTGGCCGGGCACGAAGTAGCGTTCGAGCTGCAATGACGCCAAGACCTGCAGCTGTTCGGAATAGGGGGCCGCGTATTGGGAGTCGTTTAAGGCAGTCATATGCAGATTTTTGCCCCACCTGTCGGTTTGGCACAAGCGCAGAAGTGTCGAGATCCCTCAATACTCCCTATGGTGGCTATGGGTGCTCGGCCCTAGGCTGCTTGTATGCTCGACCTTCGCCAGCTCTCCGTGCTCGACGCGATCGCCCGCACCGGCTCGCTCGCCGCCGCGGCCCGCGACCTCCACTATGGGCAACCGACGATCAGCCACCACCTGCGCGCGCTCGAGCGACACCTCGACTCCGAGCTTGTCGTCTCGAGCGCCACCGGCACGGCGCTCACGGCGGCCGGCGAGCTCATGCTCGAGCACGCCCGTGCCGTGCTCACCCGCCTGCGCGTTGCCGAACGCGACGTCGCCGAGCTCGGTCAGTCGGGCGGGCCCGTGCTGCGCATGGGTACCTTCGAATCGGCCGGCGCACGCCTCCTGCCGCAGGTGCTCGCGAAGCTGGGCACGGGTCGCACGGTGCAGGTCGAGCTCGTCGAGGGCGAGCCGCTCGGGCTGCAAGAGCAGCTCCTCGACGGCTCGCTGCACTGCGCGCTGCTGTACGACCTCGACGGCGACACCTCGGTGACCGACGCGGCGCTGCGCCAGCGGACCCTCGAGCGCGAGCCCTTTCGCATCATGCTCGGCGCCGACCATCCACTCGCTACCCAGGAGGTTATCGACCTCGCCGACCTCGCCGAGGCCGACTGGATTCGCTCGCGCAGCGTGCTCGAGGCCTCCGAGCGCGCGCTGCTCACGGCCGCGGGCGCAGCCGGCTTCGTGCCGAACACCCTCCTGCAGAGCGAGGACTACTCGCTCGTGCACGGGTTCGTCGCCGCGGGCGTCGGCGTCGGCCTCATCGTCGAGTCGGCCGTCGACACCCGCTACCGCGTCGTCGCGCGGCCGACGGTGCAAGACCTCGGGATGCGCCGGGTGCGCTTCGTCGCGACGGCCACCCCCGAGCCGGGTCGTGCCGCCGCCCTCGCGCGCCTCGAAGAGCTGCTGATCGAGGCAGCCGAGGTGAATCCCGCAGCATCAGTGGAGTAAATAACGACGTTCGTCGATGAGCGTGGCAGTATTGCCAGCACATCACCGTCGTAACGACGCGAAGCCGCAAGCCAGCGCCGTGCTGTCGAAGGGAAACGAATGTCGCAGCCGCACGTTGGACCGAGCATCGGCGCCCCGTTCAGCGAAACAGAGTTCATCGCGCGGCGCGACAGCGTGCGGGAGCGGATGCGTGCCGGCGGCTTTGACGCCCTGCTCGTGGCCGACCCCGCAAACCTCTACTACCTCACGGGCTACAACGCGTGGTCGTTCTACATGCCACAGGTGCTGTTTCTGCCGCTCGACGGCGAGCCGCTGCTCATCATGCGCGAAATGGATGCGAACGGCGCCCACCGCACCGCGACGACCTTCCCGCCAGAGCAGATCCTCGGCTACCCCGAGTCGCTCATCCACCAGCCCGACTGCCACCCCGGCGACTGGATCGCGCAGGCCCTGCTCGATCGCGTCGGCACCGAGCCGCGCCGGGTCGGCTACGAGGGCGAGGCGCACTTCTTCACGGTACGCACCTTCCTCTCGCTGCGGGCGCACCTGCCCGGCTGGCAGCTCGACGGCAGCCAGGATCTCGTCGGCTGGGTGCGACTCGTGAAGTCGCCCGCCGAGATCGAGCTCATGCGTATCGCGGGCCGCGTCGCCACCTCGGCGATGACGGCGGGCCTCGAGGCGCTCGTGCCCGGTCGGCCGCAAAACGAGGTTGCCGCGGCGATCCAGGCCGCGCAGGCGCGGGGCGTCGACGATGCCGCGGGCGACTACCCGGCGATCGTGCCGCTCATGATGGTCGGCGCGGCCGCCGACACGCCCCACCTCACCTGGAGCCACGACCCGCTACCCGACGAGACCGGCGTTGCCCTCGAGCTCACCGGTGCCCACCGTCGCTACCACTCGCCGATCGCGCGCACCGCCTACCTCGGCACCCCGAGCGCCGAGTTGCGCCGCCTTGCCGACGCGACGACCGACGCGCTCGAGGCCGCGCTCGCGGCAGTGCGCCCGGGCGTCACGGCGCACGACGTGAGCGAGGCATTCACCAAGGTCCTCTCGGCGGCCGGCTACGAGAAGGCCTCGCGCCTCGGCTACTCGATCGGCATCGGCTACCCGCCCGACTGGGGCGAGCGCACCGTGAGCCTGCGCCGCGATGACCCGACCGTGCTCGTCGAAAACATGACCTTCCACCTCATCGCGGGCATGTGGATGCAGGGCTATGGCTTCGAGACCTCCGAGGCGATCCGCGTCACAGCGAGCGGCGTCGAGACCTTCGCCGACGTGCCCCGCAACCTCGTGCTGCGGCCGAGCACGGGAGGCGGGGAGTGAGTATCACCGATGCAGAACAGGCCGTTATCGACCGGCTAGACGCCGACGCGATCGCCGAGCTCACGGCCGAGCTCGTGCGCGTCGGCGGCGAGAACCCCGGCGGCACCGAGGAGGCGACGGCGACGCGGCTCGCGTTCGCGCTGCGCGCGCTCGGCGCCGAGGTGACACTGCAGACCGTCGAGCCCGGGCGCCCGAACATCATCGCGCGCATGGGCGACCACCGCCTCGGCGACGGCATCCTTTTTCTCGGCCACAGCGACGTTGTGCCGGCGGGGGAGGGGTGGACTCGCGACTCGTACGCCTGCCTGCGCGAGGGCGACGCCCTCTACGGCCGCGGTACGACCGACATGAAGGGCGGCCTCGCCGCCGTCGTCTCGGCGATGGCGGCGGTCAACGCCGAGCTGCCACACCTGCCGATGACCCTCGTCGTCACGGTCGACGAGGAGCTCGGGGCGAAGGGCGTGCTCCACTACATCGAGCACGAGCCGGTCGGCAGCTACCGGGCCTGCATCGTCGCCGAGCCGACGAACCTCGTGACGATCACCGCGTGCCGCGGCGCGATGAACGTCCGCGTCAATCTCGAGGGCGCGAGCGCGCACGCCGGCAAGCCGGACGAGGGCGCAAATGCCATCGTCGCGGCGACCGAGGTGATCGCCGCGGTCGAGGCCGACGACGCGGCGTTGCGCCGCCACCCGCATCCCGTGCTCGGCAGCGGCACGTGGTCGGTCGGCACCGTCGAGGGCGGCCACGGCACGTCGATCGTCGCCGACGCTGCACGCTCACGATCGACCGACGCATCCTGCCCGACGAGCAGCCGGATGCTATCCTCAACAATCTGCTTGCGGACGCCCGCGGCAGGATCCGTGACCGAGCCCGTGTCGGCACCGACCGCATCCGCGTGAGCGGCGAAGTCGAGATGGTGATGCCAGGGTTCGAAACGGAGCCGGAGTCCGAGCTCGTGAACGCCGCGGTGCACGCGGTGCGCGACGCCGGCGGCGACGGCTCGGTGGGCGTGTGGACCGCAGCGTGCGAGGGCGGATTCCTGCACCGCCATCACGGCGTGGACTGCCTCGTGTTTGGCCCCGGAGACCTCACGACGCAGGCGCACCAACCCGACGAACACGTGCTCGTCTCCGACCTGCATCTCGCCGCCCGCGCCTACGCACTTATGGCCGTGCGTGCCGCCCTCGCGGGCCGGCACCCGGCGCAGACCCCCAACTGATCGACCCGCCTTCGAGCAAGAAAGGATCGCCCCACCGAGACCCAAGCGCGCACGAGGCGCGCACCTTGGCCGCACCGATCGCGGCCATGCGCAGAGAGGAAATCCGATGACTGCGACCCCACCCCCGTACGACGAACTCCCACCCATCACCAAAGAGATCGACCTCACGCCTATCCAAAAGAAGCTGGCGCGCAAGTCGGTGGCCGGTTCCGCCCTCGGTAACGCAATCGAGTGGTTCGACTACGGCATCTACGGCTACCTCGTCACGTACATCGCGGCCCACTTCTTCACGTTCGGCGACAACTCGGGGGCGTGGCCCACGATCTTCGCCTTCCTCACCTTCGCGGTGTCGTTCCTGGTGCGGCCGCTCGGCGGCATCATCCTCGGCCCGCTCGGCGACCGCGTCGGCCGCCAGAAGGTGCTCGTGCTGACGATCATCCTCATCTCGCTCGCGACCGCGGCCATCGGCATTCTGCCGACCTTCGAGCAGGTCGGCTTCCTCGCCCCCGTGCTGCTCGTGCTGCTGCGCATGCTGCAGGGCTTCTCGGCCGGCGGCGAGTACGCCGGCGCGGCCGTGTTCATGTCGGAGCACGCGCCCGACAATCGACGCGGCGCCTACGGCTCGTTCCTCGAGTTTGGCACGCTGCTCGGCGCGAGCTGCGCGGCGATCCTCTGCACCACCCTCACCGCCGTCGTCGGCGAACAGGGCATGCTCGACTTCTGGTGGCGCGTGCCGTTCTTCGTCACCCTCGCGCTCGGTGGCGTCGCGCTCTGGCTGCGGTCGAGCCTGCAGGAGTCCGAGACGTTCAAGCAGGACTCGAAGCACACCGACGAGAACGAGTCGGCGTTTAAGGCGCTCGGCAACCTCTTCAAGCACTACCCGAAGCAGGTCTTCAAGCTCTTCGGCTTCGTGATCCTCATCAACGTCGCGTTCTACATCGTGCTCACCTACATGCCGAGTTACATGGCGACGACGCTGGGGCAAGACCCGGTCGCGTCGAACTGGACGCTCGTCGCGATTCAGGTGGTCATGATGGCGGTGATCGTGCCGTTCGGCGCGTTGAGCGACCGAATAGGGCGCAAGCCGCTGCTCATCACGGCGAGCCTCGGCTTCGTCGTGCTCTCGGTGCCGGCGGTGATGCTGCTGCAGATCGAGGCCGTGTGGTCGCACCTGCTCGGCCTCGGCATCCTCGGTATCTGCCTCGTCATGGTGATTTCGACGATTTCTTCGACGCTGCCGGCGCTGTTCCCGACTGCGGTGCGCTACTCGGGCTTCGCGATCGGCTACAACATCTCGACCGCCCTGTTCGGTGGCACCGCTGGTGCCGCGAACACCTGGCTCGTCGAGGTCACGGGCAACCCGCTCGTGCCCGGATTCTACCTCGCCGTTGCGGGCCTCATCGGCCTCATCTCGGTGCTCACGTTTAACGAGACCGCGGGCCGGTCGCTGCGCGGCAACGTGATCCCCGGCAGCGACGATGAGAAGCGCGTCGCTCGCGGAGAGAAGCTCGTGGGCAAGATCAACACCCCCGCCTAACCATGCGGATGGCAACGGCCGGGCAGCCTAGGCTGCCCGGCCGTTGCCATCCGCAAGTAGGCTAAGGCGGTCGAAAGGAGCGGTGTGAACACGCAGCAGGCGGATGCGCCCGGGCGACGGTGGGCGCCGTGGCTGGTGGCACTGCTCGCGATCGCCCTCGTCGGCGGGCTCGCGCTCGGTGTCGGCGCCGCCCGCATGGGTCTGCTGCCCGAGTCGGCGGCCCCCACGCCGACCCCGACCGAAGTCGTCGTGCCGCATCCGACCGTGACGACCGGCTCGTCGACGCCGCGCACCTGCTCGATCGCCGACGACGTCACCTCGTCGGCCGCCCTCGACTTCCACGGCATCGTCGAGCGCGCCGACACCGGTGAGGTGCTCTTCGCGCGGCAGGAGGACGAGGCGACCCCGACCGCATCCGTCATGAAGCTCGTGACCGCGGTCACGGCGGTGTCGACGCTCGGCGCCGACACCCGCCTGCCCACCACCGTCTACCCCGGCACTGAGGCCGGCAGTGTCGTCCTCGTCGGCGGCGGCGACCCGACGCTGAAGTCGCAGACCACGAGCTACTACGCGCAGG
This sequence comes from Gulosibacter sediminis, assembly GCF_030011715.1. Classification (NCBI taxonomy): domain Bacteria; kingdom Bacillati; phylum Actinomycetota; class Actinomycetes; order Micrococcales; family Microbacteriaceae; genus Gulosibacter; species Gulosibacter sediminis. Next base: position 41,680 of record NZ_JASCYH010000019.1, read on the forward strand.
CCACCGCGTCGATCGCCGAGCTCGCCGATGCGGTGACCGCGGCGGGCGGCGCGACCACCGTGAGCTACGACGACTCGCTCTTCACCGGCGACACTTGGCAGCCAAGCTGGAACGACGCCGACCGAGTCGACGGCTCGACTTCGGCGATCTCCGCGCTCATGATCGACGCCGGCCGCGCCGACCCGACGACCGAGTATTCGCCGCGCACGCTGACACCATCGGAGGACGCGGCCGACGCCTTTGCCGCCGCCCTCGGCGCCGACGTCGACGACACAATCGGCATCGAGCCCGACAGCGAACCAATCGCCGAGGTCTGGTCGCCGACGGTCGAGCAGCTCGTCGAGACGATGCTGCTCGACAGCGACAACGTGATCGCCGAGGTGCTCGCGCGCCTCGTCGCGATCGAGCTCGGCGCCGGCAGCGACTTCGACGCCGTGGATGCGGGGCAGCAGCTCGCGCTCGACGCCCTGGACGTGCCGACAGCCGGCTTCGTCGGCGCCGACGGCTCGGGCCTCTCGCGCGACAACCGCGGCAGCGCCGCGACGATCGTCGGCCTGCTCGAGCTCATCGACGAGGGTGACGACGGCCTCGGGATCCTGCGCGACTACCTGCCCGAGAACATGCAGTCGGGCACGCTTGAGCAGCGCATCAACGGGGTGCCCGACGGCGCGGTACAGGCAAAGACGGGCTACACCGACCAGGTCTACGCGCTGGCGGGTTTCATGGTGCTGCCCGACGGCGTGCAACTCACCTTTGCGCTCTTCGTCGCGGTGCCCAACCCCGAAACCGACGCGACCACGACGACCATCACGAACCGCAACGCGCTCGATGCGGCGGCCACGGCCATCTACAACTGCGGCATCGAGCTCACGAACCGATAACTCGCGCCCGAAAACCGGTGACTCGTGCCCCACGGCTCGATACGCTGGGCCTATGACGCGCGGACTCCTTATCGTCGATGTGCAGAACGATTTCACCGAGGGCGGTGCCCTCGCCTGCAGCGGCGGCGGCCAGGTTGCCCGAGACATCTCAGAACACCTGCGTCGCTACGGCGACGACTACGCGTGCGTCGTCGCCTCGCGCGACTGGCACAACGCCGAGGGCGACAACGGCGGGCACTTCGCCGCGACCCCCGACTTCGTCGACTCGTGGCCGGTGCACTGCGTCGCCGGCACCGACGGCGCCGAGTTCCACCCCGACCTCGACACCACGGCGCTCACCGCCGAGGTGCGCAAGGGCCAGGGCAAGCCCGACTACTCGGCGTTCCAGGGTGTCGACGAACAGCAGCGCCCGCTGCTCGAGGTGCTCCGCGAGGCCGACGTGCACGAGCTCGACATTGTCGGCATCGCGACCGACCACTGCGTGCGCGCCTCGGCGCTCGCGGCGCTGAGCCTCGGGTTCAAGGTGCGGGTGCTGAGCGACCTCTGCGCGGGCGTCGCCCCCGAGTCCTCGGCGGCCGCCCTCGACGAACTCGAAGAGGCCGGCGCCGAGATCGAGTACGTCGGCGTCGCGTAGCCGCTACGCGAGCAACTGGTATTCGGCGAGCCGGCGGTAGAGCGGCGTCGTCTCGAGCAGCTGCTCGTGCGTACCGCGGCCGATGATGCGGCCGCCATCGAGCACGAGAATCTCGTCGGCGTCGACGACCGTCGAGAGCCGGTGTGCGATCATGAGCATCGAGCGGCCCTCCGAGACGGTGTCGAGGGCGCCGCGCATGAGCGCCTCATTCTCGCCGTCGAGAGCCGAGGTCGACTCGTCGAGCAGCAGCACCGGCGGGGCCGAAAGCAGCGTGCGCGCGATCGCAAGGCGCTGCTGCTCGCCGCCCGACAGGCGCACGCCCGACTCGCCGACCTGCGCATCCAGGCCCGCGGGGGAGCGGTCGACGACGCCGCCGAGGTTCACCTGGCGCAGCACGGCAACGCACTCGTCATCGCTCGCGCCGGGGTTGCCGAGCAGCAGGTTGTCGCGGATCGTGCCCGCGAGCGTCGGCGAGTTCTGCTGCACGTAGCCGAGCTGGTCGCGCAGTTGGGCTCGCTCGATCGCGCGGAGGTCGACGCCGCCGAGCGAGATAACGCCCGAGATGGGGTCATAGAAGCGCTCGATGAGCGCGAGCGAGGTCGACTTACCGGCGCCCGAGGGGCCGACGAGTGCGACCTTGTGGCCGCGCGGCACCGTGAACGAGACCTCGTCGAGTACGAGCGGCGACTCGACCTGCGTCGACTCGTCGATCATGAGCAGCTTGTCGGCGTCCTTCTGCGCAGCGCGGCCGCGAGCGGTGACGAAGCCGTCGAAACGGGCGGATGCGTCGGCGCGCGCCTGCGCGGCCCGCACGACCCGCTCGGGGTAGCGAAACGACACGTTCGCGAACTCGATCGCGGGGGCCGACGGCTCGGCGTCGACGTTGGCGGGCCCGCGCAGCGCGACGGCGGCGCCGGACGTGCGGTCGTTCGCCTCCTCGTCGGGCAGGTTGACGATCTCCTCGATGCGGCCGAGCGCGCCGAGCGCCGAGGCGACCGCCGAGATCGCGCCGAAGAATTGCGTGAGCGGCGCGATCATGAGGAAGAGGAACATGATGAACGAGATGAGCGAGGCGACCGTGAGGCTCCCCGCGGCGACGCGGGCGCCGCCGACGCCGAGCACGAGCACGAGCGAGAGCTGCAGGGCGAGGAATGACACCGGCACCATGACGGCCGAGATCGCGGCGATGTCGAGCCCGCGGCGGTACGCGCCCTCGGCGTCCTCGATCACCTTGCACTCCTCGCGCTCGGTCGCGTTCGCGGCGCGCAGGGTGCGCATCGCCGAGATCGCCCGCTCGGTCGAGGAGCTGAGCTCGCCGACCTTCGCCTGGGCGGCGGCGGAGGCGCGCATCACGCGCCCGCCGAGCGCCACAACCACGACCGCCGAGATCGCGACGCAGGCGAAGGTGATGAGGAACAGCACCCAGTCGAGGATGAGCATGGCCACGATTGCGCCGGCGAAGGTGAGCACGCCGCCGATCGCCTCGATGAGGCCCTGCGTGAGGACGGCCCGCAGCAGCGTCGTGTCGCTGCCGACGCGCGAGACGAGGTCACCAGTGCGGCGCGCGTCGAACTCCGAGATCGGCAGGCGCAGGATCTTGCGAATGAGGTTGCGCCGGGCGTTGAGCACGATCGTCTCGCCCGTGCGCTGCAGCAGGAAGTGCTGCATGCCCGAGAGCAGCGCGGCGAGAATCACGACTGCGACAAGCAGCCACGCGATCCACCACTGCATCGCGCCCTGCTCGACCTGCTGAATGAGCAGCCCCATGAGCACCGGCTGTGTGAGCGAGAAGACGGCGCCGACGAGCGAGATGATGATGATCAGCGCGAGCATGCGCTTGTCGGCGAAAAGGTACGGCCACAGCTGCCGCAGCGTCGCGCGCGGCGCCGAAGAGTCGGTGC